>JALOTR010000165.1 GCA_025457805.1 Akkermansiaceae bacterium
TCTTCAAGGCTCCAATTTCGGATTGTCACGAACGGTGACTGTGGGCGGTGAGAGTGCATTCATCACCTCCGGCACCCACACCCAAATCGTGGCCACCCTCCCTGCGGGGGACGGCCTTTCACAGAATGTGCTGGTCACCGTGGATGGCGCATCCAGCAATGCCCTACCATTCGATTACGATCCACCCAGTATCACCGGTTTAAGCCCCACCACCGGATCCACCTCCGGAGGCACTGTGATCACTCTCACAGGAAACAATTTTGGCCTGTCTCCCTCGGTGACCGTCAACACCTCTGAGGCCACCCTTGTTTCCACCAGCCACAGCAGCATCCAGTTCATCCTCCCGCCGGGTCAGGGAACCAATGCGACCATCGCCGTTGAAGCCACTGGCCAGAGCGTGACCAACCAAAGCTTCAGTTATGCCGCGCCGGTTCTCAGCAATGTCACTGCCGCATCGCGCCCCACGGCAGGCGGAGTGCATCTTACGCTCACGGGTTCCAATTTCGGAATCAGTCCTCTCGTCTCAGTCGGTGGAAACAGTGCCATCATTGTCGGCACGCCTTCCCATACCCAAATCATCGCGACGCTGCCGCCAGGAGAAGGACTTGGCAAGAGCGTGACCGTGTCGGTTGCAGGACGATCGAGCAATTCACGCCTGCTGGATTACGATGCGCCTTCCGTCTCGGAAATCACCGCCGCGTCCATTCCCACCAGCGGCAATGTCCCCATCACCATCCGCGGGGTAAACTTCGGCCTCGCCCCCATCGCCACCGTCGGGGGGAGCAGCATTGTCGTCACATCCTCGTCCCACACACAGATCGTCGGCACACTGCCAGCGGGGCAAGGCATCAACCGGCCCCTCGTCGTCACGGCTGCCCTCCAAGCCTCATCGCCTTATCTTTTGAGTTATGATCCTCCGGTGATTTCATCCATCACACCAGGCACCACAAGCACGGAAGGTGGCACCTTGTTGACGATCCAAGGGCATAACTTCGGCGCCGATCCATTGGTCTTGTTCGGATCACAATCCATCACTCCACTTCTCGGTTCGGTGAGCCACACGCAGTTGGTGATCGAAGCCCCTCCCGGCCAAGGAACGGACATCCCTGTCAGGGTCAGTCTGGAGGGTCGGGTAAGTGCGCCGCAATTGTTCAGTTATTCGCCGCCTGTCTTGTCATCCATCACGCCAAACAAAGGCCCCAGTGCAGGCGGAACCACCATCATCCTCGCGGGTTCGAGTTTCGGCTTGGACCCAAGCGTCACGATCGGTGGGACCGAAGTGACATCCACCCGCCTATCACACACGCAAGTATCCGCCATCGTGCCACCCGGTGAGGGAATAAATCGGGAAGTCCGCGTTATTGTGGATGGCAGGCCGAGCAATGCACTGAGCTTCAGCTACGATTCGCCCCTGATCACTCTGATCAGTCCGACCACGGGCCCCACCTCGGGCAATGTGCCCCTTACCATCTCCGGCAGCAGCTTCGGTCTCAATCCCATTGTGACTGTGGGTGGAAATTCCGCATCCATCCTTTCGTCCACTCACAGCCAGATCATCGTCACCTTGCCGCCCGGGCAAGGAACGGGTAAATCGGTGATCGTCAATGCGGATAACCAATTATCCAATCCATATTCATTCGACTATCAAGCGCCGCTCCTGACTTCAGTCAGCGCCGCTTCCGTTCCCACCGCTGGCAACGTGCCTCTCACCGTGCGAGGTGAAAACTTCGGTTTCACGCCGATTGTCATGGTAGGCGGACGGAACGCTCCCCTCACATCCATCTCCCACACGGAACTCATCGCCACGCTGCCCGCCGGCGAAGGCATCGACCAGCCAGTGACCGTCTCCGTCGAAGGAAGCAACAGCAATTCACGGCCGCTCAGTTATGATGCGCCCTCCATCACATCCATCACACCCGCCAGCGGGCCGATCCGTGGCAATGCGACCATCACCATCCATGGACATAACTTCGGCTTGAGTCCCACCGTGAGACTTCATGGCAAAAACGCACCGGTGACTTTTGTATCCCACACCTCTGTTCGATGCACGCTTCCGGCGGGAAATGGCCAGAACCGTCCCTTGATCGTCAACGTCGCCGGGCAGGCCGCCAACTCCACCTTCAGTTATGATACCGAGTCATTCGCCGACTGGGCGGCATCCATCAACTGGGGTGGCCTCGATTCCTCACTCGCAGCAGATCCGCGTGGCAACGGATTCACCAATTTGGAGAGTTATGCATTCGGCATCGATCCGCTCACCGCAAATGGCGGCGAAACCGCCTCGCGCAGTCCGACCATCTATGGCAAACCGGCATTTACGCGGGATGGACTCGGACGATTGCAATTGTCCTTCTGGCATCGCGCATCGGAGGCCCATCCGGATCTTTCCTATCAGGTTCAGTTCGGCGATTCGCTGGAGGATCCTGCATGGGAACCTGCCTCGCTCGCACCGCAGGTGGAGGTGGTGGATGAAGTTTGGGAATATCGCACTTATACCGATCATTCCGCCGCCGCAGGCAAACGCTTCGGTCGGGTGAAATTGATGACACTTCCCCAGTGATGCACAGCGGCAAGGGCGTGGTCATCGTGGTGCCGACCTATCAGGAAGCCGCCAATCTCCCGATTTTGTTGGATCAACTCCTGCCCGCCCTGCCGGAAGCGAGGTTGTGGATCGTGGATGATGCCTCCGGCGACGGCACGCCCGAACAGTTGAAACAACATCCGCTTTTTGGTGAGCGCTTGTTTCTCCTCGAACGCAGCGGAAAATCCGGCCTCGCCTCCGCTTTGTGCGATGGTTTCCGCATCGCGCTTGCAGAAGGCGCGGAGATCATCGTGCAAATGGATGCCGACCTTTCCCACGATCCCGCCGATGTCGTCCGCTTGATCGAAGCCGCCGCTGACGGCGCGGATCTGGCGATCGGCTCGCGCTATTGTGTGGGCGGTGGCATCCGCCATTGGTCGCCCTGGCGGAGACTTCTCAGCCGGGCCGCAGCAGCCTATGTGAGAGGCTGGACAGGCATGAATCTGAGCGATCCCACCGCCGGTTTCCGAGCCTTCCGCGCCCCGGCCTTGGCGCGGGCCTTGGAGTCACCGACCGCCTGCGATGGTTATGGTTTCCAAGTCGAGATGGCCCACACCGTATGGAAACAAGGCGGCGTGATTCGCGAAGTGCCCGTGGTTTTCACCGAACGCCGCGAAGGCCAATCCAAGTTATCATCCGCCATCGTCTACGAAGCCATCCTCCGTGTGCCACTCCTCTGCTGGCACAGACATCCCCCCCGGGAGCGCTGAGCCGCCCTGGCCTTCGTAGCCTCGGCGAAGCAGGCAGCTCGGCGCGGAAAATTTCCATACAAAAAGCCAGGCTTTTTGATGACCTCAAAGCCCCACCAACGAACGCCTCACCGCTTCCAGCGCGGCTTGGCTAACAGCGAGTTTGAAGTCCTGTCGGTTGCGGGGGTGGAAGATCTTGAAGGCAGTGGTGGCTGCGCCTTTCCGTGCCAGTCCGACCCATGCGGTGCCGACGGGTTTTTCCTCGCTGCCGCCACCGGGGCCGGCGATGCCGGTGACGGAGACGGCGATGTCACCGCCGCTCACGCGGAGTGCGCCTTCGGCCATTTGGCGGGCGACGGTTTCGCTGACCGCTCCGTGCTCTGCGATGTCGGCTGCGGAGACACCCAGCAAGCCGGTCTTGGCCTCGTTGGCATAGGTGATGAAGCCATGGGTGAAGACAGCGCTTGAGCCGGGCACGTTGGTGATGCGATGGGAAATGAGTCCGCCAGTGCAGCTTTCCGCAGTGGCGAGAGTCATGCCTTTTTCTGTTAGAATGCGCACGACGGTGGCTTGCAGGGATGAGCCATCTTCCGAGATGAGAAAGTTCTGGAAGGGTTCCAGAGCAATGGCGCGTCCTTGTTGAAGAGCTTCCGGAGAACCGATCAAACGCAGGTCCACCTCGCCGATGTGGGCGCAGTAACCGTATTCCAATCCGGGGATGGCGGCGAGTTTGGCATCGATGCCTTGATGGAAATCGCTCTCGCCAATGCCGGTGAATTTCAATTCCAGCGCCTCATGAACCGTCTCCACTCCGGAGAGGGCACGCAGGCGTGGGATCACCTCGTCATGCACCATCGGATAGAGTTCGCGCGGCGGACCTGGCAGGAGGAAGACGGCGCAGTGGGATCTTCCATTCAGGCGCGGCGGCACATAGACACCCGGGGCGGTGCCGTTGGCATTGGGCAGGACATCCGCGCCGACGGGGACAAGGGCCTGTTTGAGGTTTGCCTCGGCCATGGCACGTCCGCGCAGGGCGAAGAAGTCTTCCAACGAACGCAGGGCGGCTTCATCGGTGATCAAATCGATGCCCAGAACCTCGGAAGTGATCTCGCGGGTGAGGTCATCGCTGGTAGGTCCGAGCCCGCCGGTGACGATGAGCACATCCGCCCGGGCCACGGACTCGGCCATCGCCTCGCGGATCGCCTCGCCATCCGGCACGGTGGTCTGACGCTCGATGCGCAATCCGAGTTTGAAAAGTTCCCGCCCGAACCATGCGGCGTGGGTGTTCACGGTATTGCCTAACAGAAGTTCGGTTCCGGTATTGAGAATCTCGATGCGCATGGCGCGAGTGTCGGCGGGCATCGCAGGGACTCAAGGAGGATATCGGAACTTTTTGACTGCGCCGGAATGAAAAACGCCGCCATGCAATGCAAGGCGGCGCTTGGGAAAACAGGAAATCGATTGTTGGAGATTATTCCTTCGCTTCAGGTTTTTCTTCCGATGGCTCCTCTTTGGCTTCTTCCTTCGCTTCTTCCTTCGGAGCTTCCTCAGGAGCACCGGCGGCCTGTTTCTTGCCATCTTCGAGGCGCTCGCGGAATTCGTTGATGCCCGGGATCATGGGGTTCTCGGGAGCGAAGGCTTTGGCTGCATCGACCGCCTTGAGGGCTTCGTCGAATTTTTCCTGTTGGGCGAAAATCACCGCGCGGGTCATCATCATTTGCAGCGTGGCCTCTTCATCAAAGCCGCCTTCCTTAAGTGTCTTGTCCACGAGAACAAGTGCGCCATCCATGTCCTGCTTGGCGGCGAGTTCCTGCAACTCGTTCTGGAAATCCATGACCCGCTTTTTGGCCTCGGCGCGTTTGCCATAACCGGTCTCATCCTTGGGGTCCAAGGTTTTGATTTGTTCAAGAACCGGTCCGTAGAAAATGGCGATCGCAGCTTCCTCCAGGCCGATTTCATCGAGAGCGGCGACGAGTGCGCTGGCCTTGGCCACGCCTTCGAGTTTGTCTGCGGCGGCGAATGCCTCATCGCGCTTGGCCTTGCCTTTGCGGAGTTCGTTGAGGTGCTCGACGTATTTTTCCGGACCCCCTTCTTCGTAGCCGGTGGATGCATAGGGACGGCCCTCGGCATCTGTTAGAACAATGGAGGGGAAACCCTGGATGGCATATTTCTCCTGGAGTTCCTTGTTCTGCGTCTTCACGGCTTCGGTGAGCTTGGATTCATCCTTGGGGAAATCCAATTCCACGAGCACGAAACTGTCCTTCACGCCTTCCTTGAACGCGTCTTTCTTGAAAACCTCGTCGTTGAGCTTGATGCACCATCCGCACCAGTCGGATCCGGTGAAGTCGATGAGCAGGTCCTTCTTGGACTCGGCTGCTTGTTTTTTGGCTCCGGCATAATCGGAGGTCCAGCCTTCGCCGCCTGCGAAGACCGATCCGTGGAGCGCGATGAGGGCGGCGCAGAGGGTGGATGGGATGTGGATGAATTTCATCGTGGTGTGGAAGGTGAACCGGGGCTTTGGCGGCGTCCAGTGGAAATCATGGGCGTTCAGGACACATAGCCGAGCCAGGGGCCCAGCCATTTTTCCGCTTCGGCGAGGGGCATGCCCTTGCGTTTGGCATAGTCTTCGAGTTGGTCCTTCTGGAGCTCGGAGATCATGAAGTAGTGGCTGTCCGGATGCGAGAAGTAGAGCCCGCAAACCGCCGCGCCGGGGTGCATGGCGCAGCTTTCGGTGAGCGTGACCTCGGTTTCGCCGGAGGCATTGAGGAGATCAAACAGGATCGGCTTCTCGGTGTGGTCCGGCTGGGCGGGATAGCCGGGGGCCGGGCGAATGCCGCGGTAGTTTTCATGAATGAGCTGGTCGGTGGTGAGCTCGGTCTCGGTTTCGTATCCCCACTCGATCCGGGCGCGGTGGTGGAGCAACTCGGCGAAGGCTTCGGCGAAGCGGTCGGCGATGGCTTTGACCATGATCGATCCGTAGGGGTCGTGGGCCTTTCATCCGCGCCGTGGATGCCGACGACGAATCCGCCGATGAAATCTTTCGCATCTCCGCATGCCACCCAATCGCTGAGGGCGACGTTGGGCTTGCCGGAGTCTTTTTTGATTTGCTGGCGGAGCGTGTGGAAACGGGTGCGCTCGGTGGAGCGGGTTTCATCGGTCCAGACAATGATATCATCTCCCGTCGCATTGGCCGGGAAGAATCCGTAGATGCCACGGGCGTGGAAACGGTTTTCCGCGATGATGCGGTCGATCCATTCCTGTGCTTCCTGATAGAGTTTGGCGGCCTCGGCGGCGCCCTCGGTGTTCTTGGACTTGAGCACTTTGTTTTCCCGATCCCAAACCCCACGCAGTTCCCATGCGTGGAAGAAGGGTGTCCAATCGATATAACTTGCGAGTTCGCGAAGGTCCTGGGATTCGATCACACGGGTGCCGGTGAAGGAGGGGACTGGCGGTGTGTAGGCGGACCAATCGAACTTGGGCCCGGCCTCGCGTGCCTGGGCGAGCGTGAGGGTTTCCTTTTTGGGTCCGCCGATGAAGTTATCACGAAGGACTTTCTGCTTGGCCTTGTTTTCCGCGGCGAAGGCTTCGCGTTGGTCCTTGGAAAGCAGCGAGGTGGTGACTGGCACCGAGCGCGAGGCATCGAGCACGTGAACCACCGCTCCGGAGTAATGTTCCGCAATCTTGATGGCGGTGTGGGCGGCGGAGGTGGTGGCTCCACCGACAAGCAGCGGCACCTTGAAACCACGGCGCTCCATTTCCTTGGCCACGTGAACCATCTCGTCGAGCGATGGGGTGATGAGTCCGGAGAGACCGACCACATCCGCGCCGATCTCGATGGCTTTATCGAGGATCTTGTCGCAGGGAACCATCACGCCCATGTCGGTGACTTCGAAGCCGTTGCAGGCGAGCACCACGCCGACGATGTTTTTGCCGATATCATGCACATCGCCTTTCACGGTTGCGATGAGGAAGCGTCCGGCGGAGCGACCGCGCTCGGCGAGGCGCAGGGCCTCGGCGTCGGTTAGGTCGGGGTTCTCCTCTTTGATGGCGGCGATGTCACCGGCGAGGAACTCGGCCTTTTCCGCTTCCATGAAGGGAGTGAGCCAGGCGACCGCCTTCTTCATCACGCGGGCGGATTTGACGACTTGGGGTAGGAACATTTTTCCAGCTCCGAAAAGATCGCCGACCACGCCCATGCCATCCATCAGCGGGCCTTCGATGACCTTGAGCGGGCGTCCGTATTTTTCCAGTGCTGCCTGCGTGTCTTCATCGATGTATTTGTCGATGCCCTTGAGCAATGCGTGTTCGAGGCGTTTTTCCACCGGCTCGTCGCGCCAGGAAAGATCCTCCTCCACCTTCTTGCCGCCCACGCCTTTGAAACGCTCGGCGAGCTCCAAAAGGCGCTCGGTGGAATCGGCGCGGCGGTTGAGGAGCACATCCTCGACGTGGTCTAACAACTCCTTCGGAATTTCATCATACACTTCCAGCATGCCGGCATTCACGATGCCCATGTCCATGCCGGCGAGACCCGCATGATAGAGGAAGGCGGAGTGCATGGCCTCGCGCACCTTGTTGTTGCCACGGAAAGAGAAGGAAATGTTGGAAACACCGCCGGACACCTTGGCTCCGGGCAGGTTCTCCTTGATCCAGCGGGTGGCATTGATGAAGTCCAGCGCGTAGTTGTTGTGCTCCTCGATGCCGGTGGCGACGGTGAGGATGTTGGGATCGAAAATGATATCATCCTGATTGAAGCCGACTTCATCGACAAGAATCCGGTAAGCGCGTTCGCAGATGCGGATCTTTTCCTCGTAGGTGGCAGCCTGGCCGTTTTCATCGAAGGCCATCACCACCACCGCCGCGCCGTAGCGCATGATGTGGCGGGCTTGTTTCTTGAAATTCTCCTCGCCTTCCTTGAGCGAGATCGAGTTCACGATGCCTTTGCCTTGGAGATACTTCAGTCCCTCCTCAAGGATTTCCCACTTCGAGGAATCGACCATGATCGGCACGCGTGCGACATCCGGCTCGCCTTGGAGCAGGCGCAGGAACTTGCCCATCATGTCCTTGCCATCGATCAGGCCGTCATCGAAACAGATATCAATGACATTCGCGCCATTGGCCACCTGCTGGCGCACCACCTCCACGGCAGCCTCCAGATCGCCGGCACGGACGAGTTTTGCAAACTGCGGCGAGCCCGCCACGTTGGCGCGCTCGCCAATCATCAGAAAGCGTTTGTCGGAAGTGTGGTTGTAGGCCTCGGTGCCGGAAAGACGGAGGGCGTGGGGAATGGTTCGCATAGAAGAGGGAGTTGAAACGCCAAGACGCCAAGAGCGCCAAGATTTTGAAGAATCAGGATTCGTTGAATTGGTTGGCGATCCGCCGGATGCCATGTTTGATCAGTGGAACATTGAAATTGATGAGCAGTCCGAGCGTTTTCTCGGAAAGCCTCAGATAGGTCATCAGTTGTGCCTGATGGATGGGAGCCAGTTGCTCGACTGCCTTCAGTTCGATAATCACCGAGTCGTTGACGAGAATGTCCAAGCGATAACCAACTTCGATTTCAATCCCGTCATAGTGAACAGGCTGAGGTTTTTGGCGCTCCACCACGAATCCTCGTTTCGTGAGTTCATGAGCCAGGCATGCCTCGTAAGCGCTTTCCAACAATCCGGGCCCAAGCTTGCTATGAATCTTGAAGGCAGCATCCACGATTTCTTTGGCTATTTCATCAATGGTATTCATGTCAGGAATTTATGTTTGAAAGAGAGGAAAAGGAGTAAAGATCCAACTGATCTAAAAACTTGGCGAACTTGGCGTCTTGGCGTTTCACCTAACCAATCACCGGCACGACACGCGGTTGATGTCTGGCGACTCCCTTGGCGATGGCGGCGACGTGTTCGGGGGTGTTGCCGCAGCAGCCGCCGGCGAGGTTGAGGAGGCCGGCTTCCGCGAAGTCGGACATGAATTTTTCCATGTGCGGGGGTTCGAGGTCGAAGCCGGTGGGTGCGAGCGGATTGGGCAAACCGGCATTCGGATAACACGAAACATGAGTGGTGGCGCACTCGGAGAGTTCTTCGAGGTGCGGCTTCATGAGGTCTGGGCCGAGCGAGCAATTCAGACCGATGGCCAGAGGATGGGTGTGGGCGAAGGCATTCCAGAAGGCTTCCACTTTCTGGGCGGAAATCATGGTTTCCCCACCGAGGCCGACGGCGGCGGAGATGATGATGGGCAAACGCAAACCGTCTTCCTGATAGACTTCCTGCACGGCGACGGCGGCGGCTTTCGCGTTGAGGGAATCGAAGATCGTTTCGATCATCAAAATATCACAACCGCCTTCGATGAGGCCGCGGATCTGGTGTTTGTAGGCGGTGAGGACTTGATCGAAGTTCACCACGCGGAAGCCAGGATCATTGGCGTCCGGCGAGTTGGTGAGGGAAACGGTGAGCGGCCCGATGGCTCCGGCGACGTAGCGCTTGCGGCCGGTGTCGCTGGCGATGTTGTCCGCCCATTTGCGGCAGAGGCGGGAGGATTCGACGTTCATTTCCCAGGCGAGTTCGTTGAGAAAGGGGTTCTCGATGATTTTCTGGAAGAACTCCGGATCCTTGCGTCCGCCGTGCTCGCGCGGGTCATCGACGAAGAATTCACTCTGCGCGATGCTGGTGGCGGAGAAGGTGTTGGTTTCGCAAATGTCGGAACCCGCTTCGTAAAAACGCTTGTGGATGTCGCCGATCACGTCGGGGCGGGTGATGCTCAGGATGTCGCCATTGTTGAGCAAATCCTTGTCCGTATCCGCAAAGCGCGGGCCGCGGGCATCGGCTTCGTTGAGGCCGTAGGTGCGGATGGTCGTCCCCATCGCCCCATCGAGGACGAAAATCCGTTCGGCGAGGGCGATTTTGAGTTCGTGAGTGCTATCGGGCTGCGGCATGGCAGCAGATTAGTGGAAATGGAAACCAGATTCAAGCAACAAATCGTCGTATCTGGATATGATGATGGGAAGTTTCGTGAGAAAACGAGAAGGGCCGGGGTGCGGATGAAGCGACCCCGGCCCTGCGCAGAATGAGCGATCTGGATCAGGCGATCTGGGTGGAGGCGAGGGCGCGCTTGGTGTGCTCGACGGTTTCGGCGGCTTCTTCGTCCATGGAGGAAAGAATGCCGGCGAGGTCGGTGGCGATTTCCTTGCGCATGTGGGAAACGATTTCCACGCCTTTGGAAGTGATGCGGACCATGATTTTGCGGCGGTCATCGGAGGCATGGGTGCGCTCGACGTAGCCAAGCTTCTCGATGCGGTCCACAAGGCCGGTGGCGGCAGCGGTGGAGTGGCCCATCTTTTTCGCGATGTCCGTCATGGTGAGGTATTCCTCGCTGGAGAGGTAGGTCAGGAGGAAGAACTGCGGATAGGAAAGATTTCCACGGTTCAACTCTTTCGAGAGGTTGAGAATGCAGCTGCGCTGGGTGAACAGGACGAAGTCTGCGAGGCGGCTGGCATCAGCCTTGATCAGAGCACTCTGGGTGCCCGAAGGGGTGTGTTTCATGGGGGGGATGTGGGGTGGGGGAAACTCTCGGGGGAGAGATTAGCAAATTGCTTGCTGACGTTCAGACCCTGGCAGATTTTCGGACACACCGATATTACGCAATCGCGTGACAACGGCAAATCCCCCGAAACCCGCGTCCGCTGGCTGGGGAAGCGGGTGCCCGGACGAATCCGAAACCTACCGCTTCACCGCATCCCTCTTCTCCGGTTGGACCCAAACCACCCGCCGGGGCAGGGATGCATGGGACAAGCCTTGCAGGAAAATCGCCATGATTCCGAGAGTTTGTCGATTTTCGTTAACCTGCGGCCGTTCTGCGGAATAGGGTCCGCCATGGGTGCCCCCGTGACGCCACCTCTTCACCACCGTCCAGTCATCAACCCATCCGATGGGATCACGTGAGGACCTCATCCATTCCTTCTCCATTCTTGATTATTGTGGCTGCAACTTCGGATCTCAGGAAATCAGCGGACTCTCGATTCCATTGATTTCCACTGCCGCTGATGCACCATGAAGCAGCGTTGTCATTGACTTCCGAGTTCGACCTCAAACCCATGAGACTGATTTCCATCCTGGCCCTGGTGCTTGCCTCATCCCTTGCGCAGGCGCAGACGATCAATGCCGTCTATTTCGGCCAAACCCATGTGTTGAAGGCCACGGATCCTTATTTCGGGCTGGTTGGCAATCGGGAAGCCCTGATCAAGGTGCACGTGACCGCACCCGGGGCACCTGCATCCCCTGCGGTCACGGCTACACTTTCACTCAGCGGGCAGCCCAACCTGGTGCTGACGCTCACCGGTCCGGCCACGCTGCCGGCATCCATTCCTGACGGGCTTGGGGTGGTGCAGCATTCGTTTGCCAACACCTTCACCGGCTACATCCCCGCCACCTACGTGAAAACGGGCCTGCAGGTCACCGTGAATGCGGGGACGGCCACCACCACGATCACGAACATGAAGGTCGGTGCGCCCACCAAGGTCATCATGACCATGACGGATGTGCAGTATTTCTCGGACACCAACTCGGACTACCCCAGCGGGATCTTTGCCGAGGTCGAGGCCAAGT
The DNA here is from genome assembly GCA_025457805.1 of Akkermansiaceae bacterium. Taxonomy (GTDB): domain Bacteria; phylum Verrucomicrobiota; class Verrucomicrobiia; order Verrucomicrobiales; family Akkermansiaceae; genus Luteolibacter. Next base: position 11,859 of record JALOTR010000165.1, read on the forward strand.
GGCCGGTGGCGGATTTGGAAGTAAGACGCCTCGGGCATGTCGTTTTCCCTGAGCTGGTCATTCCGCCTCGCGGGGATGTGGGAGCCAAGGCTGTGCGCATCCGGTCCAAGGCGGAATATACGGCCAAGACCGGCCTTGCGTTTGATGGGGAACAAGCCGCCGCGCTGGCATGGAACGGTGCCCTCAAGCGGGCGGCCGGTCGCTCTGGCCGCTGGAGTTTGTTTTACCTGAATGTTTACAATGCTTTTGCCGGCGGCCAGGCCGGTGGCTTCGCAGGCGTCGGCAGCGGCACTTCAGTGGGCATCCTCCACCACGAGCTGGGGCATGCGCTGTCGCTGCCGCATTGGGGCGATAGTGCAGCCTATCCTTACAAGGGAGCCATGCATGGCATCTCGGCCCCATCGAATTACAACGGCACCCACGCGGGGCCTGCCTGGGCGTTCCACTTGCCCACGAAAAAGTTCATTCCGCCCACAGTGCAAACGGGCAACGTCGGAGGAAAGCCTGTGGGAACCTACAAGGTGGACCCGATGCAAGGCGGCGGCACTGGTTTCCAAGAGCCGGGTTACCTCTTGAATCACTTCTCCGATTACTCGGTGAATCAAATGCGCAACTACCTTCAGGGCCACGTCGTGGTGTGGAACCCGGCGCTCGGGACCAGCGGCAGTTGGGCGCAGTGGAACCAGACGACGGGTGGCTACACGACGGCCGTCTCGAACAACGGTGTGCAGTTCCCCACCACCCGCGACACCCAGGTGATAAGCATCATGGCTTCCATTTCCGGCTCGGATCCGGATGTGACCATGGTTTACCCACCGATCGGCCCCTACACGTCCGGCTTGATCCGCTTGTTCGATCCCACGGTCGCGGCGGACCGCACTGCGGCCAACAACACCTTCAGTCCCACCAACGGCTCGGACCTTTGTGTGCGGGTGGTGCAGGGCGGCGTGACGAAGACTTATATGTTGGCCGCCTCGTGGGTGACCAACCAGGACCCGTTTTCCAGTGGCAGCCTCGTCACAGAAGCGATCAACCTCCCGGCTTCCGGTGGCACAGTGACCAAGATCGAATTGC
>JALOTR010000166.1 GCA_025457805.1 Akkermansiaceae bacterium
CATCATTGGTCATGCGGTTGGCGGCTTTGATGGAAGCGATGGGCACTTTGTATTTCGCGCTGATGCCAGAGAGCGTATCGCCTTTCACCACCGTGTGGATGATGGCGGCACCGTTGGCAGGTGCTGCGGGTGCGGAAGGAACAGCAGGCACGGCGGGCACGGATGGCACCACAGCTCCGGGATCTGCAGGCGCGCCCGGATCGATTGCAGCGACGCCCGCCGCTGCACTTCCCGCGGCTTCCTCGTAAGCGGCGGGAGTATCATAGATCGGGTTGGCGGGAGCTTGCTCTGCCAGTGACGCATCCGGATTTCCGTAGGGTGCGGGAGTATCGTATTCGTCGGCCTTTTGCGAGGCGCACGAAACAAGCGAGACGGCAAGTGCTGCCGGGGCGAGGATGCGGATGGGATTCATGATGGAATGGTTTTGGGATGCGGGTTTGGAATTGCGGGATGCAAGAGTGGTGGTTTGCGCGCCCGTTTCGTGAAACGTGTTTGCGCGTCTGCTTTATTCAATTTCCGCCGGATCGGAAGCGGAAAAAACCTTCGGCTGCGGCTCCGGTGTGGGCGAGGAGCTGCTCCTCGCTCTCCCCGCGGTGGGTGGCGATGCTATTGGCGGTGATGCGCACGAAGGATGGCTCGTTGCGTTTTCCACGATGAGGTTCCGGCGCGAGATAGGGAGCATCCGTTTCCAACATGAAGGATCCTGCCGGACAGGCGGTCACGGTTTCCCGGATGCCACGAGCGTTCTTGAACGTGGCAACTCCGCCGAAGGAAACCAAGCCGCCAAGATCGAGAACGCGGCGGGCATTTTCCCAGGTGCCGATGAAACAATGGAAAACCGCACGCGCCTTTCCCGAATACTCCTGATAGATGGCTAGCGCGTCATCGAAGGACTGATGGCCGGATTGATCCCGCGTGTGGATGACCACATTGAGCCCGCAATCGACGGCCAGCTCGAAGTGACGATGCAGGAATGCACGTTGACGTTCACGGAATGCCGCCTCATCCCAACCCTCGGGTGCGGGGTGATAATAATCGAGCCCGGTTTCTCCGATGGCACAAACGCGATCGTCATTCACATGTTGTGCAATGTGCTCGACCGCATCGTCCGGCGCGTGATGGACATCGCAGGGATGGATGCCGATGCAGGCATGGACAAACGGGTCGCGGGCGATGATTAGATTGGCCTCCAGATCATTCAGGCTGGTGGCCAGTGTCACAAGGCGGCCAACACCGGCTGCGTGAGCCCGTTCCAAGAGGGCGGGCAGTTCGAGTGCATCGAAGCGATGGGAAGCGAGATGGCAGTGGGAATCGATCAACATATCAATCAGCGGTGGAGTGCGGCAAGCAGCGCGGCGACCTTATCGAAGTCTTTGATGCCGGGTGCAAGCTCTGCGCCGGAGGCCACATCGAGAGCCGCGGGCATCACGGTCGTGGCAGCCAACGCGGCATTGTCCGGAACGATGCCGCCGGCGAGGATGATCGGGATTTCAGGATGTTGCTTCTTGAAATCCAGCGCCGCATTCCAATCAAAGGTTTCACCCGTGCCGCCATAGATGCCTGGAGCGTGTGCATCAAGAAGGATGGCGGATGCGTGGAAGGCGGTGGCTTGTTTCAAATCCTCCAGCGTCTTCACCCCGATCGCCTTGATGAATGGAATGCCAGCCTCGCGATAGGGAGAAGCATCCGCAGGCGATTCATCGCCGTGGAGCTGCACGACATCGATGAGCCCTTGTTGAATGAGGCGGAGGGGAAGTTCCGGATCTTCATTCACAAAAACGCCGACGCGCAGGATCCTGCCATCGAGACTTTGCAACCAGGTCGCCTGTTCCGGAGCGATGTATCGTTTGGATTGCGGCCAGAAATTCACACCCAGCGCATCCACGCCTGCCTCGATGAGTCGGAGAGCATCGTCGCCCATCGTGACGCCACAGACTTTCAGCGAAACGAATGAAGGATCCAGGAACCGCGCGAGCAAGGTCATGGCGGGACCTTAGAACAAAACCCGGCGAGGGAAACAGCGAAGTTCACGTCTCCCCTGAAGGCCTAACAGCCGGCATCACAACTTGGACAGCACATCAATGGCAGGCTGGTTCTTGTATTCCTTGGCGATGTCCAGCGCGGTGACTCCTTGTTTGGACTTCACCGTGGGATCCACCTTGTGATCGAGGAAGAGTTGGACGATTTCCGCACCACCGCTTGCAGCCGCTTCATGCAGCGGCGTGCCACCCAGTTCGCTGAGCGTGGTGGGGTCGGCACCGCCGGCGAGGATGGCTTTGGCGGTTTCCACCTGGTTCTTCGCGGCAGCGTGATGAAGAGGAGTCCAGCCATCCTTGTCGCGTTCGTTCGGCTTGGCTCCGGCCTTGAGCAAAGCTGCGGCAACTTGGGGATTGTTGCGCTCCACAGCGATATGGAGAGGTGTGCGCTGGGAAGCATTGACGGTATTCACATCCGCTCCGGAGGCCATAAGCAGGAGGGCGATGTCGGTTTTGTTGCGGAGGATGGCCTGCTCAAGCGGCGGGCGTGATGTGGGTTTGCCGCCGGTGCTGGCGCGTTTGGGATCCGCAGCGAGGTGCAATTTCACATCTTCCAGATCCCCTTTGGCGATGGCTTCATCAATGGTTTGATAAACCGGCGCCGCAGCTACCTTGCCCATCACTCCGGTGGCGGGCACTTGGACTCCGGCAGTCCATGCGATGGCATTGAGCACGAGCTTGCGGAAATTTTCATCCGACCAGTTCTTGTGAAAATGTCCGCCGGTGAAACCAAAGCCCTTCGCCGATCCCGCATCACCCACAGCCCATGCAAGCGTCTGGGGTTCCTTGCGTGCGAGTTTGGCGCGGATCTCCGCATTTCCCGAACGGGGACCATCGGCACCTAACGAACTTTCCGGCGGAACTGCTTGCAGGATGGGGACGGCACCTTCCCGCAACTTGATGTGATAATAAAACTCCTCCTCCACCTCGAAGCTGCCCACCCCCTGCGTGATGGGATGAGTTGCGAAGATGGGCTGGGTCATTTTCCAAATCGGGTTGACCGACCAGTCCACCTGGAAATGACCACCGATCGCCTCATCGAGAAATGCGGCCATCGCGGCATCGGCGGGTTCGAGCGCATAGTGGATCACGACGAGCCCCTTGCCGGCAGCGTGGTGTTTTTTCAGCTCATCCACCTTTCCTTTGGCCACGTGGGCCCCTTCCCCGTCGCTGTAGAGCACGATGCTGTCCGCGGCGGCCACCTTGGCGGCATCCTGCGGCCAGCCGAGGCTGACCTCCGCCTTGATGTTCAAGCCGCCGGTCTGGAGGTGGTTTGCAAGGAGTTCGCAGCCAGCCGGGTGCTCATGCTCGCCGGCGCCGTGGCTTTTGGGGCCGGCGATCAGGAGCACGGATTTCTCGGCAGCCGCTGCGAAAGACAGGGAAATCAGCGGAATCAGGGAGATGGAGCGGCAAAGTCGGTTCATGGTGGGTTGCGGTTAACGGAAATTGGGCTGGAAAAATATCTTCCGCCAGCGATTTTTGGCGCAAGGTGAAAGGCAAGCCCGGTTTCCCGGGTAGCGGAAAAAAGTCCGTTTGCGTCTTTCCTCCAATTCGTCCATTCATCCAAACCAATCGTATGAACCCAAATCTGAATCGCCGTTCGTTCCTCGGAAACACCACCCTCGCGGGTGCCAGCCTTGCCGCAGGATCCGTATTCGCCCAAAACACCGCCGGGGGCTCCAAGAAAATCAAAGTCGGCCTCATCGGTTGCGGCGGCCGTGGCAACGGCGCGCTCGGCGACTTCATGGCGGCCTGCAAAATCCTCGGCCTGGAACCGGAGCTCACCGCTACCGGAGACGCCTTCAAGGACAAGGCCGATGGAGTCGGCAAAAAAATGGGCCTCGCCGATGACAAGTGCTTCGGCGGATTCGATGCCTACCACAAAGTCATCGCGTCCGGCTGCGAATACGTCATCATGGCCACTCCGCCTTCGTTCCGCCCCTTGCACTTCGCGGCCGCTGTAGAAGCAGGAAAACATTGTTTCATCGAAAAACCCGTGGCTGTAGATCCCGTGGGTGCCCGCTCGGTGATTGCCACTGGCGAAAAAGCAGCCGCCAAGGGACTCGCCGTCGTCACCGGCACGCAACGCCGCCACGACAAGAACTACCTCCGCAACAAAGCACTCATCGATGCCGGTGCCATCGGCCAGATCAAAGGCGGCGTCGTCCAATGGAACGGCGTGGTGCCTTGGATCAAGCGCCGCAACGAGGGGGAATCGGACGCTTCCTACCTTGCGCGGAATTGGCTCAACTTCAACGAGCTCTCCGGCGACCACATCGTCGAGCAACACGTCCACAACCTCGACGTCGCCGTTTGGTTCATGGGCAAGCTTCCCGTCACCGCAGTCGGTTTCGGTGGCCGTGCACGCCGCCAGACTGGCAACATGTTCGACTTCTTCAGCATCGACTACGACTTCGGCGATGACGTCCACATCCACAGCCAATGCCGTCAGATCGCCGGCACCTACGGCCGCGTGGGCGAGCTTTTCACCGGCACCGAAGGCGTTTGCTACGGTGGTGGCAAGCTCAAGGGCAAGGATGTCTCGATTCCGGAAATCAAACTGGATTCCGACAACTCGATGGTCCAGGAGCACGTGGACATGATCCGCAGCGTGATGACCGGCAAGCCGCTCAACGACGCCAAGCGCATCGCGGAAGTCACCCTCGTGGCCATCATGGGCCGCATCTCCGCCTACACCGGCGAACTGGTCCGTTGGAATGACCTCATCAGCAATGACAAGTCACCGTTTTACAACTACGCCTGCACGCCGTCTGCGCTCGACTTTGAAAAGGGCGATGTGAAAGCACCGGAAGAAGTTCCGCCAATCCCTGGCAAGGCATGATTCCGACGGGCAAGCCCCTCTGTTAGATTCAAGACCGCCGTGGACTCAAATCCGCGGCGGTTCTTTTTTGTCCACACTCAGGGCGAAACCACATAGCGGATTCTGAGAAATCGTGCGGAAGCCGTGCCATCGCTGATATCGCGGAAGATGACTTCCTCCAGGCCGTTGCCCAGTGCGTTGGCTTGCGCAGGGAATGTGGCCACGACGACGAGGTTTTCCAATGAATCGCCTGCCATGAGTTCATATCCGGCATCGAGCGCACCCGCCGGCTTGCGGAATCGCAAGGCCGGACGCTTCGTGGTGCCATCCATGGACCACGTGAATTCCAAAACTGGCAGATCCACCGCGCGGGGATTGGTTCCGAGAGCATACTCCTCCGCGTTGCTGCGGCCATCTCCATCCGGATCCGCATCCGGACCCGCGATCAGCGGTGCTTCGCGTTCCAAGGCCGTGAAATGGAAGTTATCCCATCCATGATAGGCATTGGCAAACGATGCATCCGTGGTCCCGGGGCTGCCATTGTTTCCTCCACTGATCGCCCATTCGGTGGGCAATCCATAACTGTCAAAAGGAATGGCAGATGGATTCCGCACCACCAGCGAATGACCGGAACCATCCGTCGCCGGATACCAGCCATCCTTGTATTCGAAATCGAGAACGATCTCCCCTACCGCATCGGCGATCTCGAGGCGCTCACCGGTATTGACCAAGGCACCTTCATAAGGCCCTCTCACCGTGGCCGCCACTGAGGGATAGCGCACTGCGAATGCCGCAGGGTTCTTTGCAAGGATCATCCGCCCACCCGCCGCAAGGGTGGATGTCGGGAAGGTGAAACCAATTCCTCCCACAAATGATGCACCTGTCAGCGTGATGGATACCGGGCCGATGTTCATCAACTCAATGTATTCGAAATCATCCTCCGTCACTCCCGGCAGCGCGGCAAGCTCCGCAGCCGAAGGACTCTTGGGATGATACTGGAGTTCCGAGATCCGCAGATATCGCTGGAGATTGGTGGGTGCGCCCGGATAGCTGAATGTGGCGATCAACTGTCCCGCCGCGTTGCGCAGGTTGAGCGTCTCGCCCCTTGCGGAAAGCTGGCCCGAGTAATTTCCCTGCACCAACCGCTTCTGACCGCCCGTAGGTGCAACGCTGCGACTGCGGAATGCCCAGGCATCCTTGGCCACATGAAGCAGTCCTTTGTATTCCACTCCAGCCGTCCCTGCACCGGCAGGGATGACTGTGCCGCCTTCAAAGACATGACTCACCGCGCCATCGAGCGTCCATCCGGATACGTCCACTGCAACGGATGAGTTGTTTTTGAGGATGATGAATTCCTGATTCTGATTTCCCGAAGTGGGCAGATAGTCGAGTGACTGGATGCTGACCATGTTCGCGGTGTTGGTTTGTCCGGCATTCGGAATGGGATCTCCCGAGCCGAGGGATGCGCCGAACAACTGGCGTGAGGCGCTTTGATCATACAAGAAAGCCCGCCGCTGCGCGAAATGATTGGAAATCACATACTCCGTTTCCTCGCGAACCCGCAGCCCGCGTCCCCACACACCCCAACGTGCGGCGTCGAGATCTCCATCCGTCCATGACGATGCAGCGGGATCCGGATCCACTGTCGCCGCGATCTGACGCATCCGCGTTTCCAGAAATCCATTGCTCGTTCCTGGCGGCTGGAGGATCGTATCCATCAGGGTCCGCAATCGGCGCAGATACATCTCGCGGAATTCAGGGACCTCGCCGATGAGCTGATAGAGCCGAAGCCCTCGGCCGATGGCCT
>JALOTR010000167.1 GCA_025457805.1 Akkermansiaceae bacterium
GATCACGGATATAAACAAGGCGGTCTCGCTTCCGGCGATCGCCTTTGCAGAACTTCTGCTGGAGCGCCTCGGTGATGATCCGGAGGCGAATGGCGTGGACAATCTTCCCTACGGCAGCATCGAGCACATGCGCGATTGCCTGCGCGAGTTGAGGGCCAAACAAAGCAAGTCCACCAAACTCGTCGTGCGCCATCTCGAACAGGATGTGCTTTTCCGCACGCTACATCGCGGATTCTTCGTGGCGGCGGCGGGTGGAGCGTTCCGATTCTTCCCCATGCCCAGCCGTGAGGAACTGGATACGACCTATTACCCGTGGTGGCGCTCCGCCCTTCGTTCGGCGGGCCTCTGAAATTCCTATTATCATTTTCAACCAACAATATCATGCAATCTCATTTATTCTGGCTTGTGCCGGCCGCATCCTTGCTCGCGCTGGGATTTGCGGCCTTTTTTTATACGCGCATGAAAGCGCAACCGGAGGGCACGCCCCTCATGAAGGAAATCGCCCAGCACGTCCGTGAAGGCGCGATGGCATATCTCCAGCAACAATACAAGGTGGTGGCCATTGTGTTTGCCATCATCACCATCCTGTTCGCGTGGATGGCCTACGGGCTCCATTTGCAGAACAAATGGGTGCCCTTTGCCTTCCTCACCGGCGGTCTGTTTTCAGGACTCGCCGGTTTTTTTGGCATGAAAACCGCGACTTATGCCGCCGCTCGCGTCGCGCATGCCGCCAGCATCTCGCTCGACCAGGGACTCAAGCTCGCCTTCCGCAGTGGTGCCGTCATGGGCCTTGTGGTGGTGGGGCTTGCGTTGTTGGATATATCAATCTGGTTTCTCGTCCTCAACTTCTTCGTCGCGGATGCGGATCCATCCCACAAGCTGCTCACCATCACCACCACCATGCTCACCTTCGGCATGGGTGCTTCCTTGCAAGCGCTCTTCGCCCGCGTGGGTGGCGGCATTTTCACCAAGGCGGCGGACGTCGGGGCTGACCTCGTCGGCAAGGTGGAAGCCGGCATTCCGGAAGATGATCCGCGCAACCCGGCGACGATTGCGGACAACGTGGGCGACAATGTGGGTGATGTGGCAGGCATGGGAGCGGATTTGTATGAATCCTATGTCGGCTCCATCCTCGCCACGGCTGCGCTCGGTGCGGCGGCGTTTTCGCAGATCAATGATCCGGTTTCCGGATTCAAAGCGGTGATCGCGCCGATGGTGATTGCTGCAATCGGCACGGCCTTTTCCATCATCGGCATCTTCGCTGTGCATACCAAGGCAGGCGCAACGCAACGCGATCTGCTCAACGCCTTGGGAAGAGGCATCAACCTGAGTTCGGTCCTGATCTTCATCGCCTCGTTCTTCGTCTTGAAATGGCTGGGTCTTCCCAACTATGCCGGCATCTGGGGTGCCATCGTGGTGGGTCTGATCACGGGCATCGTGATTGGCAAGGCAACCGAGTATTTCACCTCACAGGAATTCAAGCCCACCAAGGACATCGCCCAGAATGCCATGACCGGTCCGGCCACGGTGATCATTTCAGGACTCGGCACCGGGATGTTATCTACGGTGGTTCCAGTAGTTGCTGTGGTTGTCGGCACTACGCTGGCGTATTGCCTCGCGGCTGGCAGTTGGCATTTCTCGCCTGCCAGCATGTCGATGGGCTTGTATGGCATCGGCATTGCAGCCGTGGGCATGCTTTCCACGCTTGGCATCACCCTGGCAACGGATGCCTATGGCCCCATCGCGGACAACGCAGGAGGCAATGCCGAGATGGCGGGCCTGCCACCGGAAGTGCGGATGCGCACGGATGCGCTGGATTCGCTGGGCAACACCACCGCCGCCACAGGCAAGGGATTTGCCATCGGATCCGCTGCTCTAACAGCCCTCGCGCTGTTGGCATCCTATGTGGAGGAACTTAAAATCGCGATGATCCATGCCGGCCAGAAAACCATGGACGTCGCCGGTGAGGCGGTGCCGATCATCAGCGCCACGCTCACCCAGTTCATGACCCACTTCGAGGTGCATCTTCTCAATCCGAAAGTGATCCTCGGGGTATTCCTCGGCTCCATGATGTCCTTCATCTTCTGCGGACTCACAATCAACGCCGTGGGCCGTGCCGCCGCGAGCATGGTGGAGGAAGTGCGCAGGCAGTTCCGTGAAAAACCGGGCATCCTCAAAGGCGAGGACAAACCCGATTATGCCCGCTGCGTGGCCATTTCCACACTCGGTGCCCAGCGTGAAATGGTGCTGCCCTCCATGCTCGCCGTGGCCACTCCCGTCATCACCGGATTGATCTTCGGCGTGCCGGGTGTGTTCGGATTGCTGGCAGGCGGTCTTTCCACCGGCTTTGTGCTTGCCGTCTTCATGGCCAACTCGGGTGGCGCATGGGACAATGCCAAGAAATACGTCGAAGAAGGTCACCTCGGCGGCAAAGGCTCACCCGCCCACAAGGCGACTGTCATTGGCGATACCGTGGGCGATCCCTTCAAGGACACCGCAGGCCCCAGCCTCAACATCCTCATCAAACTCATGAGCATGGTTTCCATCGTCACTGCCGGAGTGAACGTGGCTTTCACCCTGTTCTGACAACTGCGCCCGAACCCATCCACACCACTGCGGGGAACCTTCTCCGCAGTGGTTTTTGTTTTGCGTGAATTCTTTCCGCCGCCTGTTTTCTTCCCCTTTCCGTAAGAATTCATCTGCCACCGGCGTTAGTTCCCATTCCAAAAACCCAAAACCGATCCGTGAAATTCATACTCCCCTTATTCCTTGCCGCCACAATCCTGCATGCTGCCGAGAAACCCAACATCCTCCTCCTCTACGCGGATGATCTCGGCTACGGCGATCTCGGCTGTTACAATTCGAAGTCGAAAATCCCCACTCCGCAACTCGACAAGCTGGCGGCTGGAGGCATGCGTTTCACCGATGCGCACAGCTCCTCGGGCATCTGCTCGCCCTCGCGTTTCGCCATGCTTACCGGCCGCCACCATTGGCGCGATTTCCACGGCATCGTCGATGCGTTTGGCAAGTCGGTCTTCAAACCGGAACGCCTCACGCTTCCCGAGATGCTGCAAGCCAAGGGATACCGAACCGCCGCCATCGGCAAATGGCATCTGGGCTGGGATTGGAATGCGATCCGCAAACCGGGTTCCAAGAAAAACGGCATCCGGCCCGAGGACTTCGATTGGTCCAAGCCCATCCCGGACGGCCCTTGTGCGCATGGGTTCGACCACTACTTCGGCGACGAAGTGATCAATTTTCCGCCATACTGTTGGATCGAGGATGACAAAGTCCTCAAAGCACCCGACACCATGATGGATGTAACCAAGTGGAAAACGATCAAGGAAGGAAACTGGGAATGCCGCCCTGGCCCGATGAGCAGCGATTGGGATCCCTATCAGAATCTTCCGGAAACCACCCGCCGCGGAGTGGAATACATCAAGGCGCAAAAGAATGCTGAAAAACCCTTCTTTCTCTACTTCGCCTTTCCCTCACCTCACGCGCCGATCATTCCGAATGATCGTTTCGATGGCAAATCCAAGGCCGGTGCCTTCGGTGATTTTGTATGTGAAACCGATGACTCCGTCGGCCAACTCCTCCAGGCACTTGAGGATGCGGGTCTATCCGATAACACCCTCGTCATCTTCTCCGCAGACAATGGCCCCGAGCATTACGCATGGGAACGTGATGAGAAGCATGATCACTGGTCGGCACATCCGCTGCGCGGGCTGAAGCGGGATATCTATGAAGGCGGCCACCGTGTGCCGACGATCATCAAGTGGCCGGGTGTGACCCCGGCGGGCAAGGTTTCCCATGCGCTTATCTCGCAGATTGATTTCATGGCTACAATCGCCGCCGCACTTGGCTTCGAACTGCCTGCCGATGCCGCGGAGGATTCGCATAATCAACTGCCTTTGCTCAAAGGTGAAACAGCAACAGTCCGCAGCACCCATATCCACAACACGAAGGTAAACCACTACGCCATTCGCCACGGCAAGTGGCTATTGATCAATGCGGACACCGGTTATCTGCGCAATCCACCTGCATCCTGGAACCAAAAACATGGAATGCCTGCCGATGACAAATCACCGGTGGAACTTTATGACCTCGAAAACGACATCGGCCAAAAACACAATCTCGCTGCCCAGCACCCGGAGCGCGTCACCGAGCTGCAAGCCCTCTTGAAAAAGATCCGCACCCAAGGCCATTCCGCACCGCGCCTGGCCAAGTGAGTCGTTCCTTGCTCCATTTCCAACATTTCTAACAACCGTTATCGTTGCGTCGTCATGAGAATCAAACCCACGCTCTTTTTATATGCTGCCTTGAGCATTTTTCCGGTTTCCGCCCAGGGCGATGATCCCGGCGAGCCCCCGGTCAAGGCACCGTTCTTGAAAAAGGAAGACTCGCTTTGCGTGAATGATTGGTGGAACCGCCCTGCCAACCCGATCATCGATTTGAAAGTGCCGCGGGATCAGGTGGTGTGCTTCGGAATTTATACTGCGCACAAGGGCATCCTCAAGCTGACGGCCCAACTCTATCCGCTCTATCCGAAAGAAAGCCGCGAGGTCCGCTTGGAGCTTGAGAAAGACGGAGCCTGGAAGGAAGTCGCGCGCCAGAGGGTGAATGATCTTGGCTGGTCCACGACCTTTCGGTTGGAAAATTGGGATACGGCATCGGATATCAAATACCGGCTGCTCCACGGCGAGAAGGCTTCGTTTGAGGGACTCATCCGCAAGAGTCCGGATGTAAAGGAGGAGATCTCCGTCGCCGCGCTTTCCTGCAACTCGAATCAGGATCGTGGCTTGAGGCCCGAGTATGTGCGCAACATCAATCATCAGGATCCTGATCTGGTGTTTTTTGCGGGTGATCAAAGTTATGATCATACGGAACACACGGCGGCGTGGTTGAAGTTTGGCCTGGCCTTCCGTGATATCTTCCGCAGCCGGCCCTGCCTGACGATTCCGGATGACCATGACATCGGCCAGGGCAATCTCTGGGGCGAAAACGGCAAGATCGCGCGCAAGGTGGAGGGCAACGATGGCGGATATTTCTACCATCATGAGTATGTGAAAATGGTAGAACGCCAGCAGTGTGGACACTTGCCGGATCCGTATGATCCCGCTCCGGTGGAGCAGGGCATCGGAGTTTACTATACTTCACTTCTGTTAGGTGGTGTGGATTTCGCCATCATTGAGGATCGCAAGTTCAAGACCGGCCCGTTGGGAAGACATCCGATGAAAGGTCCGCGGCCGGATCACATTCTCGATCCCAACTACGATCCCAAGGTGATCGATACGCCGGGACTGCAACTGCTCGGCGGGCGTCAGGAAAAATTTCTCGCCGCATGGGCGGATCAGCGGGAGGGAGTGCGCATGAAAGCGGTGCTTTCGCAAACCGGCTTCTGTGGCGGCGCGCATCTTCACGGTGGCCGCAGCAACCGCCTGCATGCGGATCTGGATTCCAATGGCTGGCCGCAGTCCGGACGCAACAAGGCGCTGGAGTTGATCCAAAAGGCGAAGGCGGTCCACATCGCCGGAGACCAACATCTCGCCACGGTGGTGCGTCATGGTTTGGCCGAATTCCGCGATGGCCCCTGGGCATTTGTGGTGCCCGCCATCGTCAACAACTACTACGGACGCTGGTGGTGGCCGGAGGATGGGAAACCCGGCGCGAATCCCATCGCCAATTCACCGCTGCAATGGACCGGCGACTATCTCGATGGATTCCATAACAAGATCACGATGTATGCTTATGCCAATCCCGATGAAAAGCGCAGCGCGATCACCGCATGGGAAAGGGGTAAAACGAATGATCCCAAGCCGATGGATGGCCGGGGCGATGGATATGGACTCATTCGTTTCCGCAAGGCCAGCGGCGAAGTCACCTTCGAGTGCTGGCCGCGTTTTGCGGATGTGACGAAGCCGGATGCGAAACAATTCCCCGGCTGGCCCATCACGGTGAAGCCGTGAGCGAATGCATCACTTCGACTCAACACCGCCAATGCCGAGTTCGGCCCGCTTCTGAGATACCCGTTGGCGGGATACACCGATGTCGCGGGCGATGACGGAATCCATTTCCTTGCCCAACCGGGCAAGCACATCGGGCGTCCAAAAGCTCGGGCGACCCGCTTTGATACGACAGGGCGGGATGCCAAGGGAGATGCGTTTGATGCGCACCGTGGCATGACCCAACCCGATTGTTTCAGCTACTTGCTTGTCGGTGAGCGTCCCAAGAAGGGCGATTTCCTTCTCGCTCCAATCCGAAAGGGAGCGCCTCGGCCGGTTGGGGGCCTTGCGCGGCTTGAAGGCCGGAATCCCGAGTTTGCGCCGGGTGATGGCGACGCTTCCCAGCGAGATTCCCAATGTCTCTGCCACGTCGGCATCGATTCTCTTGCCGAGCATGGCGATTTCTTCAGGCGTCCAGTCGCGCCAGAAGTTGGAGCTTTTGGCATAGCAGGTGATGCCGAGGCTCTTGCGTTTGTTGAGGATGCTTTTCTGGGGAACTCCGAGCATGCGGGCGACTTCGGAATCCGGGTGTTTTCCAAGCAATGCAAGTTCCTTGGGTCCCCAAGTCAGATTGTAGAATGGCCGCGAAGGGGCGATGCCCATCGTGCTGCGTTTCATGTAAACGATTCCGGTCGGCACACCGATCTGGCGGGCAAGC
>JALOTR010000168.1 GCA_025457805.1 Akkermansiaceae bacterium
GGAAGAGTGCGACAAGGATAAGGAAGAAGGCACCGTCCTCGCTGGCAAGTGCAAGGACAAGGAAGAGTGCGACAAGGACAAGGAAGAAGGCACCCTCGCTGGCAAGTGCAAGGACAAGGAAGAGTGCGATAAGGACAAGGAAGAAGGCACCCTCGCCTGATTTCGTTCCCGGATGGACCTCAAAAGGACCATCCGTCCCGGCTCAGAGCCAATCCCATTATTTCAAAGCCACCGGACAAAATCCGGTGGCTTTTTTCGTGCCCGGACTGATGCCCGATTGGAAGGGATGGGCGTTCAACGTGAGGTTTCCGGGACCTTCGCAAGCCCTTCAGGCTTGGACAATCAATGGCTGGCAAAATCCCGGGGTTGTGCCAACCCCGGGCTGGGCTGCGGAATCCCTTTGGGATTCGGGTAAGAACGCGGCGCGCCCGGAAGTGGCAGAAAGGTCGGTCAGAGGGACAGATCCCCAGTCGAGATTCCAACCCCGGGCTGGTTTGCGGAATCCCGTTGGGATTCGGGTAAGAACGCGGCGCGTCCGGAAGTGGTCGCAAGGTCGGTCAGAGGGACAGGTCCCCTAGACCAGGACCAGCGTCTTACTTGCGGCCGAGGGACTGCGCGGCGGCCGCAGGGTTCAGGAGCCCGTGCTGGACTTGGGCTCGGGGGCGTCGGCGGCGATGCGGGGCTCCAGAATTTCCACGGGTGCTCCGTCGGGCGCGTAGGGGAGGCGGGAGGTGGCGAGCCAGTCGCCGTTTTTGAGGCCGTCCTGAATGACAAGGGTGTCCGCCGTGCTCCAGATGGGCTGGATTTCCGCCTTGCGGATGGCAGGGCCACTCTGGCCAGCGGGGTCGATGAGATAAATCCGGTTCACGCCTCGCAGGGCGGTGCGGGGAATGGCGAAGACGTCCTTGAGGATATTGCCATGGACGAGCGCCCGCACCGGCTGGCCGATCCGGAGTTCGGGATTTTTGGAAACGATGCCGAAGGGATCATCGACGCGGGCGATGGCAAAAAGCTCCCTCGATGTTTCATCCAGCGTTCCTTCGGTCCGCACGATGCGTGCTTTCCAAGTGTGTCCGCTGGGCCGGTTTTCATTGCCGAGGGCATCGGTGAGAATGACATCCACCGCCTGATCATCGTTGCGGGTGGGGAGTTTCACGAAGGGAAGTTGGTCTGCGGAAAGCGGCAGCCGGACTTCAGCGAAATCCGTGGCGAAAACTTCCCCCAGGGGTGTCGTGCCGCCCACGGCTTGGCCAAGTCCGACAAGGCGGGCCTTTACCCGACCATCGAAGGGCGCGCGGATTTTGGCGCGTTCCAGATTGCGGGTGGCTTGTTCGAGGTCGGCGCGGGCAGAGGTGACGACGGCGTTGGCTTCCTTGAGCTGCGGGATGCGGAGCACGAGAGGAGAGGGTTCTTCGTCGTAGCCGATGTCTTCCCAATTGAGTTTTGCCTGTTTGGCGCGGGCTTCTTCCTGGGCAAGCGCGGCTTCGGCGCGGGCCAGCCGGGACTCCGCAGCGGTGCGGGCGGCCTGGAGATCGGCGGGATCGAGTTCCGCGAGAATTTCGCCTTCGGTGAAAAACGCCCCGTCTTCGAAACAGGGATGGATGATTTGAATCGTCCCGGCCACCAGTGAGGTGATGGTGGTGTTGTGATGGGCGCGGATGGTGCCCTGCGTCTCAAGCGTGACTTGGAAATCCGCAGAATGAAGCGCCGTCTTTTCGGTCTTGAGCTTCTGGGGTGGCTGGTGGACAGGCTTGGGCTCTTCCACGGGCACACCGAGCCATTTCCATGCGCCAAGTCCGGCAGCAAGGATGAAGATGGGAATGAGGATGCGGACCAACATGGATGAATCAAAAACTATGCCCTTGGAAGCAAATCGCACTCGCGCGGCGGCCACGGATCATCGCCCGAAAGCTGGCGGATGCCAAATACGAACTGCGTGGATTGGATGTTTCCCGGAATCCTTCAGGAGGCGGAGCGGTTGAGGACGATGAGGTGGTTGTTGAACGGCGTGCCACCCCACAGTGGGGAGATTTCCACTTTTCCGAAGGGAGAGAGGATGCGGTGGAAATCCTCTGCGGCCGGATAGTGGGTGGGCGCGGCCTTCATCCAGAAGGTCGCCTTGGCCAGAAGATCGCCAGCCACCGTGATCTTGAAGCGAAGCGAGTCATCCCGCAGGCCGGAGCGAATGATCAACATCCCACCCGGGGCCACCCGATCGGCGGCAAGCACAAGCAGCCGCTCTTGTTCCGGGGCGGTGAAAAACTGGAGGATGTCGAGAATGCTCACGTTGCCCCGGTGTTCGGGCAGGCCTTGGCGCGCATCGTGGGTGGAAAAATCCACATCGCGGGTCTTGGACAAATCGGCAGCGCGGCGGGCTCCGTCGATTTTTCGCGAATCATAGTCCAAGCCGCAGATCGGCACCGTGATGCCATGGGCGCGGAGGAAAAAGGCAAGCAGTCCGAGGCCGCATCCCAGATCGAGCAGGGGCAGGGGAGAGTCCCGCAGTTTTTCGGCGAGAGCCGTGTAGAGGGGATCGGTCCGCAGCTTGGAGGCCACGTAGTTTTGATTCCAGCGGCCGGTATAGAGGTTGGCGATGGCCTTGGTGTCCGGCGCGCTCATGGGGCAGGGGGATTGATGTGACGGAGAGGATTTTTTCCCCGGAACAGAAGCTTGGGCAGGCGCAGGATGAAGCCGAAGAGGAGGCGGAAATACATCCAGGTGAGCAGGGTGTTGTCGCGCAGATACCGGAACTGCGAAATGCCGCCTTCCTCCGCACTCGGATAGCGGACAGGTGTGGGGAGATTGATGATGGGAACTCCGCGCCAGGCGAGACGGACGGCGACTTCCGGATCAAAGTCGAATCGCCGGGCGAAGCAGGTGGCTTCCATCACGGCCAGCAGATCGGCGGCAGGGTAAACGCGCATGCCGAAGAGCGAATCGCGGATGCCCCAGCCGAGAGTCTCAAGGGAGGCCCAGAAATTGGAAACCTTGCGTCCATTCACCCGCAGGGCCGGGGCGGATTCGTCGAAGATCGGGCAGCCGAAGACTGCGGCGGTGGGGTGCTTTCGCGACCATTCCAGAAACAAGGGAATCTGCCCCGCCGGGTGCTGGCCATCGGCATCCATGGTCAGGACATGGGTGTATCCTGCCGCGATCGCTTCGCGGAGCGCATGCAGGATGGCAGCTCCCTTGCCGGAATTTTGCGGGATCAGAAGAATCCGGAATCGTCCCGGCTGGTTGCCAGCAAGGTCGCGGATGGTTTCCTCAGAGCCATCGGTGGAGCCATCGACCACCACCCAGACGGGCGGTTCCTGGGTCATGGCAGAGATGACGGTCTCACGGAGAATGCGCCCGGTATTGTAGCTCGGGATGAGAATGAGTGGGCGCGGGTCGGGCATCGGCCCGGGGGTTTTATTCGGCCAAGCGAGCCGGGGCAAGCATCAGGAAATCCAATGTGCCACCTGGCCGACGCTCTGCCGCCGGAGCGGGTGCGGCTGGCTGAGTTCGTTTTCGAAAACCGCTTCCAGCCGGCGGGTGAGCGATTGGGCGCTTTCGCCGGGTTCCGGAAACAAAGGTTCGCCTGCATCGATGCGGATGTGGATGGGGAATGCGGGACGTTTCCAAAGTGGCCAGCCTTTTTCGAGAAAGCGGGTGTTGCTGCGGATGAAGATGGGATAAATCGGCACGCTGGCCCGCAGGGCGATGATGGCGCAGCCGCCCTTGAGGGGATTGATCCATCGGGCATCGGGCTTGGTGCGGGTGCCCTCGGGGAAGAGCAGCAGGTGGCCGCCGCCTTCGAGGGACTTCGCCGCATTTCGAATCATGCGGGTCGTGCCGTCGTTGGCGATGTATCCCGCCAGCCGCGCGCCACCGCCGAGCACGGGATTGCGCAGGATGGATTTTTTCATCACACACACCGCCGATGGAAAGCGGGCAATGATGAATACCGCATCCCAAAGTGCGATGTGATTCGGCGCGGCGATGAGCGGAAAGCCGGATTTTCCCAAAGCTTTCAAACCCGAGCTGTCCACTCTCACGAGGCCCGCCCATCTCAACAGGGCGACAAAGCAACGGAAAAGGTGATGGAGCAGGAACCTGCCGAGGCGCTCGCCCGAACGACGCGGCAGAAGCCAGTGGAGTGGACCGCCAACCAAGGTCAGAAGTCCGCCGAAAAACGCCCAATAGGAAAGCCCGACCGACATCGCAATCAGATCCCATGGCAGGCGAAGCCACATGCGCCGCCTCATCGATCCGGCAGAGTCGATTGGCAGGCTGATGGGATGATCGGATCGCATCGGCAAGGACGCTAGGAAGGAAACTTCAGGTGGTCGATTTGAATTTTGTAACTCTCCCGTGGCATTGGCCGACCATGGCTTTTCCGTTGCATTCCGGTCGTTTCGCGGTTGATAGTGCCTCCGCGTGAGCGTCTTCATCTCCTTCCAACCCATTCGCCGAGCCAGCCTGCCCCTTTTGGTCGTCTTGTCCTTGGCTGCAATGCTGCATGCGGCTCCGCAGGCCCCCACGGCACCGGCGATGCCGACGAAGGAAGGCGCATCGCAAAAGCCGGAAACTCCCGCGCCCAGCCAGCCCGCTCCAGCAAAACCCAAGCCGGAGACAAAGCCCGCGCCAGCTTCCGAGGCCAAGCCTGCCGAAGGCAAGCCCGTGACGCCCCCCGCCGAGACGCCCGCAGCTCCAGCCACCGATCCCCAGGATCCAGACGATCCAGCTGCCGCCGAAAATGCCGAGGCGGAGACGGCGGCCGTTGCCAAACCTGTTAGCGCGGATCCCATTCAGATCTACGGTTGGAGGGAAGATATCCTGATTCAAGGCATTCAGGAAAAGCTCAAGGCCAAGCTCGATACCGGCGCTCTCACCAGTTCCATCCATGCGGAGGAAAAGGAGTTGTTCGAGCGCGATGGCAAGAAGTGGGTCCGCTTCATTGTGACCGATCCCAGCATGAAAAAACCCGTCCGCACCCGCATCGAGGCTCCGCTTGTGCGGATCGCCAAAATCAAGGAGCCAGCCGGGGAGTCCGAGCCCCGCGAGGTGGTGCGGCTGTCGTTTCAAATCGGCGAACGCAAGTTGCGGGGCGAGTTTACCCTCAACAACCGCAAGAACATGTTATCTCCCGTCCTGATCGGCCGCAACATGATCAAGGAGCTCGGCTGGGTGGATCCCGGCCGCATTCATCTGGCCGATCAGAAAATCTTCCGCTGACATGATCCGGATGCCGCATACGATCCAGTCCCGCACTTTTGCGACACACGAGTGAGATGACAGCGAAGTGGAAACTGATCATTGCCGTCGTATTCCTCGTTCTGTTAGGGGGAGGCCTGGCGGCATACAAGACGCTGCGGTTAGGTGTTCCTTTTTGGAAAGGCGAACAGGTCCATGACTGGCAAATCGAAGCCAGGGTCTCGTTTCTCGCCGTGGGAAAACCCGTCAAAGCGCGCCTCTCCCTTCCTGCGGCTGCGATGAACCAAAAGAGTGGCCAGGAGTCCGGCTCGCTGGGTTATCATTTCAATATCGAGCGCAACTTCGGCGAATACACCGCCGTGTGGGCCTCCAACGAGCGGGATGAAAACCAGGCGCTTTATTTCCGCGTGCGGATCCCCGATGGCACTGTGAGCGGTGGCGAGCCGGTGCCTGCGGAGAAACCGGAGATCGGATCCATGGTCTTGTCCGGCGCTCTTGGCGAGGCAGCCACCACCATCATCAATCGCGCCAAGGCGGTGTCATCGGATCCGGACTCGTTGTTTGTCGCATTGTTCGATCAGGTCCGCCGTGGCGAAACCTCGCAGGAGTTTGTCCTCATCAAGCGCCACTACGAAAAGGAATTCAAAACCAACGCGATGATCCTGATGGGCATCGATCTGTTGGAAATGGCCGGAGTTCCTGCACGCGTGGCGTATGGGGTGCGGCTTGATGAGGAAAACGGCAGCCAGCCGCCGTTGCCCTTGGTGGAGTATTGCGATGGTGCCTATTGGAAAGTGCGCGATCCGGTGGAGCCGGGCTCGGTGTTGGATGGACGGAACCTCTTCGTCTGGCACCGCGGTGGCGGTCCGCTGCTCGATGTCACGGGGGGTGAGAGTTCGAAGGTGGTCTTCACCGTGGTGAAGGATCGCATCCCTCTCGCGAGTCTAACGGATTTGCAGGACTCGCCGTTTCTGGTTTCCACCATCCTTGGGCTGCCTCTTTCCGAACGCGCGGTGTTCCGATATATCGTTTTGATTCCGTTAGGTGCTTTCGTGGTGGTACTCTTGCGCAACATCGTGGGCATTCCCACACTCGGCACCTTCATGCCGGTGCTCATCGCATTGGCACTCTTGGAAATTCCTCTCGCGCGGGGCTTGGTGATGTTTTCCATCCTCATCGCCGCCGGTCTTTGGTTCCGTTTCCTGCTCTCAAGACTCAACCTGCTCGTCGTCCCACGCGTCGCCGCATGTGTGGTTATCGTGACTTTGCTGATGATGTTGATGAGTGTGGTCAGTTATAAAATGGGCATGAGTGGCGGAGTGCAGATTACCTTGTTTCCCATGATCATTCTCGCATGGACCATCGAACGCATGTCGCTGATCTGGGAGGAAGAAGGCAAACGCAGT
>JALOTR010000169.1 GCA_025457805.1 Akkermansiaceae bacterium
GCGCAGGATGGTGCGGAAGCGGCCGAAAAAGGGCGTGCCCGAATCACGGGGCGATAGGGTGGGGGAGTCCATCAGTCGAGGAAGAAATACCAGGCGGCCAGGATCCCCGCGAGCAGGAGGACGCCGGTGAACATGATGCGGACGATGGGTTTGCGGTCCATGGTTTCCCACCATTGGGCGGCACCGCTGCCGAGCGCGTTGAGCTCAAGCGGCTTGGGCACCATCGTCAGCGCGGCAAAGCGCGGGCCGGCAGCCAGGTAGGAGCGGCGCATGGCATCCACGAAGGCCGGCGGCCATGGGGCGGGGGTGAGGAAGACGCCCTGCCACTTGTCCGGCATGCCGGCGAGCAGGAGCGCGAGGCGACCACGAGCGGCGAGGCGGCGGTTTTCCAAAGGCACATCCAGCACGTCCTGCGTCCACTCGGCGATCTCGCTGAGCGCCTCTTCCATGGCCAGCAGGCGTGCGGGTTTTTCCGGTTCGTCCAAGCGGCGGGCGGAGGCGCGCCAGAGGATGCCGCGCACGAGCTCGGCGACGAGCAGGCGGTTCCGCAAGCGCAGGGCCTGCAGGTATGCCTCGACGGCGGCGTATGCCTCTTCCCACTCGGTGAGTTCCTCCTCGCTGAGCGGTCGGAGGGTATCTAGGGAATGACGCGGTGGGCCCATGTTTCGGTGAGGAAATTATCGCCACGCTTCAGGCAGCATCGAAGCTCGACCGGGCCCACGTCCGCCAACTTGCCGCCTTCCGCGGCGGGCGAGATGTGGAAGGCCACCCGCCAGCGTTCGTCCGGCAGGGGTTGGATGGTGATGCCATGGATGCGCACTTTGGCGGCGGACTCGCCGATGGCTTCCACGTGGGCGCTGAGCGGGACTTCGTTGGGCGCGCTCAATTGATTTCCTACAAATTCCACCACGATGGTGCGCTCCTCGGGCTTGCCCTGATGCATGCCCGTCCGGGTGGCCACGACGTAGCCATTGGCCTGGGATGGATCGGGATTCATCGTCCAATGCTGGCGATACGAGAACTCAATGCGATCGCCGGGCTGCGGGGTTTTGGCGGGTTCCCACAGGGCGACGGTGCTGTCCGGAAACTCGGTGTCCACCGGGATTTCCATCAGCATCACCCGGCCTGCACCCCAATCCGAGGTGGGCTCGATCCACAGCGAGGGACGGAGGTGATAGGCGGCCTCCGGATCCTCATAGGCATCGAAGCGGCGGTCGCGCTGCAACAGGCCGAAGCCATCGACCTTGTCCATGTGGAAAAAGCTGAACTCCAATTTTCCCGAGTCGTTGCTGACGGGCCGCCAGACCCGTTCTCCCGAGCCCATGCGGATGGCGAGGCCATCGGAGTCGTGCACTTCCGGGCGGAGGTCGTCGAAGCGGCGTTTCGAGTTTTCCCCGAACCAGAACATGCTGGACATCGGCGCGATGCCGAGGCGTTTGACGGCGCGGCGGGCGAAGAGCACGGCCTTGACCTCGACGATGGTTTCATTTCCCGGATGCACCTTGAAGGCGTAGGCACCGGCATAGGACGGGCCATCGAGGAGAGCATAAAAGCGGGCCTGCGTGTCCTTTTCCTCCGGCTTGCGCAGCCAGAATTCGCGGAAGGCGGGAAATTCCTCGGTGCTGCCATCCACGCCGGTGTCCACGGCGATGCCGCGGGCGGAGATGCCGTAGCGTTGGTTTTTTCCAAGGGCGCGCCAGTAGCTGGCACCTTGGAAGGCGATGAGTTCATCGAAGATCTCCGGCGAATTCAGTTTGTGGTGGAGCCGGAAACCCGCGAAGCCACCATCCGGGGGCAGATCCTCGTGTTTCGGAACGAGCGGTCCGTAGTTGAAATACGCCTCCGCCAAGCGGATCTGCTGCTGGTGGCTGCTGGTGAACTCATTGAGGACCACAGGCTCCCGGTAGAGGTAGCCGGGATGGAAAAACATCGCGCGGAAAGGCAGATTGTCCGCAGCCCACAGGGCTTGGTTGGGATTGAAGCGGATGTCGCGGTATTGATCGTAAGTGAGCCCGCCCATCCACGCGGGCAAGGCATCCTTGTTGGGGGCGACGTAGGGTTTGTTGGCGAGATCGCGGGCTCGGCTTTGGATGCTGTCGAAGCCAACATCCTCGCGCTCCCAGGTTTGACAGAATGCGGAGGAAGAGAAGGCGAAGATCGCAAATAGGGTTGTGGTCCGTGGCACAGCAAGCGTCATAGGCCCGTTCCACCCTCCCCGTCAAGATTGGCGATTTGGATTTCTTTCATGGAAAATCAGGAATCTCAGGGCAAACGGGTGGCGTGGTAGGTGAGGATCCCGTCAAAATCCGCGCGGTCCGGGTCGGCAGGGCGGTTGCGGGGATCGAAGTCGAGAAACCAGCCGTCCACGACAAAGCCGAGCCCATCGAGCAGCGCGAGCATTTCCGTGTGCTCGATCCAGCGGATGCGCTGGGTGGATTCGTGCACGGCGGGTTGGGTGCCGGTTTTGGTGTAGCGGTGTTCGCGGTGGACGATCCGCGCCTCGCGGTCGATGCGGTGGCGCGTGTCCAGCCGGCCCTTGCCGCCGTCGGCGAGGCTGACCTCGTGATCGACATACCACGTATCCTGAGGCAGATCGCCGAGCAATTCGGCATAGGGCATGAAGACCGTCAGATACAAACCACCGCCCGGGATGATGAGTCCGTGCCAATGGCGCAAGGTGGCTTCCGGATCGGCCGCAAGCTGCAATGTGAAAGCGGGGGCGAGCAGCGAGGAAAATCGTTGCCTGCCACTCCATGATCCCATGTCGCCCTGGTGCACGGTGCCGCTCACGCCGAGCGCGGCGGCCCGGGTTTTTCCGAGTTCGATCATGTCGGATGACAACTCCAGTCCTTCGATTTCATATCCCTGTTTCACCAACGGAAACATCAAGCGCCCGGAACCCGATCCCATCTCGATGGCAGGGCCCGGGTGTTTTTGCAGGAAGGCTGCCATGAGTTTCACCTCCGAGGCATCGTCTTCCGCTTCCCAGAACAAATCGTGAAGCTCCGCCTCCAGCGAGTGATAAGGTTGAGCCATGGTTCAGCGGGGATCGGAAACGCTGCGTGCACGCCAGGGAAGTGCGAGCAGAAAGAACAGCAGCACCGCGATGGCCTGCATGGAAAACAGATACCATGGCCAGGGCCCGAGGTGATCGATGAGGCTGGGATTGTCCGGCGGGCGTGAGGCAAAGCCGAAGTTGGTGCCTAACAGATAGTTCACTCCCATCGCGACGCTGAGATAGATGACCGACCACATATAAACTTCCATCGGCCCTTTCCACAGCGGTTGGCGAGGCCGCCAGCCCTCGACCATCGGCAGATAAAGCGCGGCGGCCACGATGGCGAAGTGCTGGATGAAAAAGGTGAGGAAGGGCCATGCCGGAAATCCCATGCTGATGGCTGGCGTGAGCAATGCCTGGAAGGTGGCGGCGAGTCCCCAGAAATAGGTGAGGGCGCAGAGGATGGGCCGCCGCGTGAGCAGGGCAAAGCCGGCAATGATGGCGGCGATGTCGCACAGATGCAGCGGCAGGATGTTGTCCAAGGCCACCTTGCCGCCCAGCGAAAGCCATGCCGCCTGGTTGAGTGGATACGAGGCGAGATTGAAGAAGGCGAGCAAGCCGGTGGCAAGCTGGCGGCTGTTTCCTCCGCGTTTGCCGGCAAAAATCAATGCCGCGACGATCAGCGCGCCGATGGCGACGGTGACGTAATGTTCCCTGCTGAATGGATGGAACGGCGACATGATATCATTTCAAATCCATATCTAACCGATCAACGGTCCGATCTCCGCAGTGGCTGCTTGCTGGTTGACGAAAATTTCCCGAGCGATGGCCCGCACCTCCTCATCCGTGACGGCGAGAATGCTGTTCCGCCATTCCTCGGTGGAAGGGATGCGGTCGAAATCGAGCATGCCCTCGCCCGCCCAGGTGGCATGGGCGGAGGTGGATTCGAAGGCGAGCTTGCTCTGGGCGATGGCAAGGCGTTTCGCACGTTCCAATTCGCCGGGGCGCGGTCCGTTGGCAACGAGGTCGTCGATTTCCCGGTGGATGCAGGACAATGCCTCTTCGCGGGATTCCGGATCGAGCCCGGCGTTGATCTCGAAGGCTCCGGTTTCATGGAACAAGGTGACATCACTGCCGATCTGATAACACAAACCGCGATCTTCACGCAGTTCGAGAAACAGGCGCGAACTGGAGGATTCGCCGAGCATCGAACTCAGCAGGCGCAGTGCATGCCGCGTCGGCGAGTGGCGGCCGGGCGTGTGCCAGGCGAGCGAAAGCTGGAGTTGATCGGTTTCCCGCCGATCGTCCACCGAGCGGGCGGGGGAGCCATTGCGGTGAAAGGGCAGAACCGGCTCCGCAGCGTGGAATTTCTTTGGCAAATGCGGCTGGATGGCACGCAGGACCTCCTCGGCGGTGAAAGGACCGGCCGCTGCGATCACCACATCCTCACGGAAATGATGGCGATCGCGAAAACGGGTGAGCGCCGCACGATCGATGCGGGCGATGCTCTCCATGGTGCCGGAGATCGGATTT
Organism: Akkermansiaceae bacterium; assembly: GCA_025457805.1. Lineage (GTDB taxonomy): Bacteria > Verrucomicrobiota > Verrucomicrobiia > Verrucomicrobiales > Akkermansiaceae > Luteolibacter. Next base: position 4,532 of record JALOTR010000169.1, read on the forward strand.
CCCAAGGGATGATCGTGCCACAGTGCAGCGGAAATCAGATCGCCGATGTGATCCGAGGGCGCCTCGCGATACATCGTGATTTCCTCGCCGATCACTTCGCGTTCGAGGGCAATTTCCGACTCAGGAAACGTGGCATGCCAAACCATGTCCGCGAGCACATCGGCAAGGATGGGCAGCATTTCCGCCTCGCCGCGACCTTCATACACCGTTTGATCTTCCGAGGTGCAGGCATTGAGCTGGCCGCCGGCGTTTTCGATTTCGAAACTCAGGTCGCGCGCCGTCCGCCGGCTCGTCCCCTTGAAAACCATGTGCTCCACAAAATGCGCCAAGCCCGCAGGCAACCCATGCTCATCGCGGCTTCCTGCCGGCACATGGATGGTCAGCGCGGCGCACTCGGAATCCGGAAGGGTGGCCACCGCCAGACGCGGGCCTTGGGGAATGCGCAGCCATTGGTAGTTCGCTTTGCTCATGAACGGGTCTTCAGTAATGCCTCCGCCAACTCGATGTCGGCCGGCGTGGTGATTTTCAAATTGGGACTCAGCGATTCCACGAATTTCACTGCCACGCCGATCCCGCTCACTGCGGAAACTTCGTCGGTCACCACCAGTCCCTGCGCCGCCACGTGATCGCAAGCGCGGATCAGCATTTCCTTGGAAAAAACCTGCGGCGTCTCCATGCACCAGAGATTTTCGCGGCTCACCGCCTCCGTGCATAAATCCTGCGCGTCCGAGCGTTTCATCGTTTCGGTAGCCCGCCGCGCCAGCGATGCCGCCTGATGCACCCGCGCCGCCGCCACACAGCGGTCGATGTCCGCCGGAGAAACCAGAGGCCGTGCGCCATCATGGACGGCGACCAGCGAAGACGAAGCCGCCACCGCCGCAAGGCCAGCCGCCACGGAATCCTGCCGCTCCCTGCCACCATCCACCCGCCGCAGCGGCTTCGTGGAATCGATCCCTGCAAGCAGTTCCCAGCGTTCCTCCGGGCAGACCAGCACCACCTCGGCGATGCTTTCCGCCGCCAGAAATGCCTCCACCGTCCGCCTCAACACCGGCACCCCGCCGAGCGGGCAGGCCAGTTTGTCGAAACCCATCCGCCGGCTCGATCCCGCCGCCACGAGGATCGCGGAACAGGAAGAGGGCGTGGGATGGTCGGGCATGGGGCGGGGTCTTGGGGCTGCGCCGGGTTCCTTACAGTCCGCCTCCCCATCCGCAAAGCGGCAAGTTGGGAGAAACTACGGAAGGCCGAAATACTACGCATTTGTTAAGAATTCCCAGCTATTGACCTTGACGGGGCGGGGGGCCGAAAGGCTTTATAGGCGCATCCTTCCAAATCGCATGCGCATCCCCACCGCTTCCAATCCTCTCATGCCGCGTGGCGTGGGCCAATTCGCCGCCCTCACCTCCATCGCCGTGCTCACTCTCGCCGGCACGCTTTACGCCCAGGATTTCGAGGGCAAAAACATTTCCAAAGTCACCATCCGCTACAAGGGCACCGCGACCGTCAATGAGGACCTGCTCCGCAACCGCATGACCTCCAAGGCCGGCTCGCCCTATCGCGCCGAGAATCTTGATAAGGACATCACCGCGCTTTACGAATCCGGACTTGTCGATGACGTGCGTTTCCTCGCAGAGCCCGTGGGCGATAGCGTGAACCTCATTGCCGAGGTCGCCACCCGCCCAGTCCGCGCAGGCGTGGGCTTCATTGGAAACACGGTTTTCTCCGATCAGAAGCTTGCGAAGGAAACCAAACTCAAGGCCAGCGGCGTGATGAGCGATGCGGAAATTCTCGAAGCCCGCCGCAACATTGAGAAATACTATCAGGGTTATGGTTATCCCGATATCACCGTTTCCCACCGCATCCAGCCCACCGGTCAGGAAGGACAGGCGGATTTGATTTTTGTCATCGATGAAGGGAGCAAGAACGAGATCCGCAATATCCGCTTCGAGGGAAATACGGTTTTCACCGATCCCGAACTCCGCAAGGAGATGAAGACCAAGGAAAAAGGTTGGTTTTCATGGCTCACCAAGTCCGGCCGCATCGAGTCCAATCAGCTCG
>JALOTR010000170.1 GCA_025457805.1 Akkermansiaceae bacterium
ATGGCGCGGGGTGCTTTTCCCGGCCGGAACCCCGGGACGCGGGCCTTGCTGGCATAGCCGCGGACGATTTGGTCACGCTGACCTTGGACTTTTTCCGCTGGGATCTCAACACGCAGGGTGGCGACGCATTTCGGCTGCTTCTCGACAACAATGTTCATGGTAAATGGGGACCGGCATCAGCGCCGGGGCGGGGAAGCTAGAGGAAACCCATGCCCCTTGTCAAACGGGGTGTTCGAAAAGCGCAAGCCCGCGTGAAGATCCGCAAAAATTGCGCCAGTCCATCTTTGGGAGTGACGCGTTTGAGGTCGATCGCACGAATTCTTCGGTTTTCCATGCCCGCGGCTCCCCAGGAATTCCGGTTGACGGGGAATCACGAAATTCGTTGTCTGCCCATCGTTGGATAAGTGATGAAATCCGCTTTTGGAGCGTCCATTGACATGAAACCCAAGCACATCCTCCTCATCGCGGCCGTTTCTGCCACCGGGTTCCTCTGCGGTATCGGGGCCAAGCGCATGACACACGGCGATCCGGAAATTTCCGCCACCGATCCCGCCGGGCCGCGCCAGACCCGCAGTTCCCGATTGTCCACGGACGATCCCCAGAGCCAGGGAAACCCGGTCGCCGTCGCACCGAGGCTTTCCAAGCTGCGTTCCGACGATACTTTGGAAACCCTCGCTGCCCTGGATGCCGAATCGCTCTACCCACGGCTCGCGCTTTGGATGATTGACGCCAGCGAGGCAGACATCGCCGCCTATTGGGAAAGCGTGCGTGGCCAAAAAGACCGGCCCAACGACATCACCGACCTCGTTTTCATCAATTGGACCCGCCTCAACCCACAAGGAGCCATTGCCGCCGTGGCCGGCAGCGATCAGGAACACTACGCATGGTGGGCGTGGGCCTGCCACGATCCGCAAGGGGCACTCACCGCCGCTCTTGCCGCCAATCCAGACCGCGTCAACAACGTCGCTTGGGGGCTCGGCGAATTCCAAGCCGAGTGGCTGAGGGCGAATTGGGATAAAATCCCCGAAGCTGCCCGCAGCAATGCCATCCGCGGCATGACCAAGTGGGACGATACAGACAAGCCTCTCGAAGTCCTCGAGTTCCTCAAGAAACAGGACGCCCCTTTCAACCGCGGCATTTTCTCCACGCTCATCCGCAAGGACCCTTACGCAGCTCTCGATTGGATGGAGGAAAACCAAACTACCGTTTCAAGATACTACGGCGATAAGGAATCCGTGATGAGGGAATTGGTGGAAACCATGGCTCGCTCCCAACCCGACTCCCTTCAGCGCCTGGCCGACCAGACACCTTCCGGAGAGCTCAAACGGAAGATGGAAGCCGCTTTGTTTGATAACCTCGTTCTCACCGATCCAGGCGCGGCCCTCGAACAGGCGAAGTCCACCAAGGCTCCCGCCATCGCCACCCAACGCCTCGCCACCGTAGGAATGAACTGGGTCGAGAGAGATCCCGACAAGGCCTTCGAAGTCGCCGCAGCCCTGTTCAAAACGAATCCCAACGCGATGAGCGTGGAAACGACCGTCGAAGGTCCGGATAGTGTTTCAAGCTGGCATTATTCCAACAACAGTACTGTGGAAGAGCTGGTCACAGCCCTGATGACCAAGGAGCCTGCCAGAACGATGGAGCTGCAAGATCCTGATTCACAGCCGTTTGGAAGAGTCGCCAACATCTGGGCGGAGCTTGATGTTGTATCTTATACCCACTGGGTGAATCAACAGGCCGATCCGGAAACCCGCGACAAGGCAGCAAGCGTCCTGGTCAATCAACTCATCCAGGAAGAACAATTCACGGATGCAGCCGAGTGGGCGATGAGTTCCAAAACCGCCAGGGAAAATCTGATCAATCTGATCCATCAATGGAATCAATCGGATCCCACCGAAGCAAAGAAATGGCTGGAAACCACCAATCTAACCGAATCCGAACGCGCCAACGTGGAAAGATTTCTGAAACGCAACCCATGAGTTCGTATTCCAACAATCGCAATCTGTATGCCGCTGCCTTGTTAGGCTTTCTGGCGATGGGAACCATTGGCTGGAACATCACGGCGGATCCAAAGACCATGCCTGCGGCCCCGCAGGAACAAGCCAGCATCGAATCCAAGTCCCCCAAGCGTCTCGACCGCCCTTCCCGCCGCTTCGGTGCTCCGGAAGCTGTCCGCAAACGCATGGCAGGAATCCGGGCCATCAGCTCGCCGGGCGACCGGATGCGCGCCACCATCGAACTTGCCAACTCACTGCCCGTTTCGGAAATCGCGGCGTGGCTTGATGGCCGCTGGTTCGATACCGGTCAGGGATTTGATGTCACCCTTTTCAACAAGATCCTCAATGAACGCTGGGCCAAGGAAGATCCGGAAGGATTGGTTCTTTGGGGCATGAAAAACAATTCCGGCAATGCCACCGGAATCCTCGCCGACTGGGCAAAGACCGAACCGCAACGCGTGCTCGATTTCTTCAAGGCACATCCCAACCGCGAAATGGAATTGGCCTCGCTCACGGTGATGGCGGAGAAACATCCAGCAATCGCACTGCAGGCACTCCGCGACATGAACCCCGCTTTCAGGGCCAGCAACGGAATGAATGACTATTATACAAGGCAGTTGATGAAACAATTGGCCATCAGTGCGCCCGCAGCACTCGAAAGTGCGATCGATTCCATGACGGCTTCGATGCAGGTCACCGCCGAGGCTGCATTGAGCGGCGAACGACTCAAGTCCGGCTTTGAGACCGAAATCAACCGACTCTTCGCCCGGGCGGATGGTTGGAAAATCTTCCAATTGGCGATAAATCATTCCGAAGACTTGGGAGATTCGATTTTCAATCATCTGGCAAATCTGCCGCCGCGATGGAGGGATGCCATGGTTTCCAATTCCTATTCCATCATCTCGGATACCGATTCCGAAAAATGGTGTTCGGTGGACTTGCAGAGCATGGGATTCAGTGAATCTCAGGCGAGCAGCATCCAGTCCATGGCATTCACCAAATATGGATACAGGGACCCGGAGGCAGCAATCCGTTTGATGGTTCAATCGAATCTGAGTGACGGCGTAAGAAACTCGATGATTGGCAATGTGTTCCGCAACTATCGAGGAGATCCGGAGAAGACGGATTCCTTGATCGCATTGCTCGGATCTGAAAAAGATCAACAAATGGCCCGCGCGGCCCTGGCGGCAAACTCCAGGAACCAGCACCAACAAACCGTGAGCCCTGCCGAGTGGCTAAATCAAATTGCCTCCAATTCCAATGGTAGCTATCAGTATCTTTCGAACTTGGACGAATGGGACAAAGATAAGCTCGGGCAGTTGCAATCCGAGTTCAAATCCCTGCCAGCCGAGAAAAAACAATCGACCGCCCGCATCATGGTCCAACACATCGGCAACACCGAGAACGCCAGAAGTATTCAAGGGGAAGCGCTGCATTACCTGGTCGCCAATCCAGAGGAACCGAAACCAGGTGAATCGCGATCTGACATCATCAGCGAGGCATCCGAGTATGCCGTAAGGCTGGCAAAAGAGGACCCCTCTGCCGCGACCGATTGGGTGAACCGCCTGCCCGCTGGCGAAGCCCGCGAATGGGCGCAGAAAAACCTCGCGGCCAATTGGGCCCAATACGATCCGGACGCCACCCACCAATGGATCGGCTCGCTCCCTGCGGGCGAAAGGGATGCCGTGAAGGAATATGTGGAGAAAAAAACCGGGAAGCGCCCGTGATTTCCGCATTTGCTCCAACTGCCTGCGCAGCAGTTTAGGACCTTTTTTCCCGGGTGATCCGGACGGCCACGCATTCGGCGTCGGGGAGGATGTGTTTTTCAATCATCACTTCCACGCGTTTCAGAGGATGCCGCCTGAGCAGAAGATCGGCGGTCTCGGTGGCGAGGGTTTCGATGAGGCGGCGGGGTTTGGAAGCGGCGAAGGCTTTGATTTCCTGGGCGACTTCGTAGTAGTTGATGGTGCGGGAAATTTCATCCGCGAGGCCATCGAAGTTCTGGCTGGGAACCATGTGGATGGTGAGGAGCAGAACTTGTGCTTCCGCGCGTTCCTCGTCCGGCACACCGATGTGGGTGGGGACCTGGAGTCGGCGGATTTCAATGATGTCTTCAGGCACGGGCATGGGGAATGAGGTCGCGTTCGATGGCCTCGATGAGGAGGACTCGCGTGGGTTGGTTGAGATCGTAGGTGAGCGCCTCGGCGGGGGGCACCCATGCAAACTCCTCGGCCTCGTCGTTGAGGGTGACCTCGGTGGTGAGGGCACGGGCGATGTAGTTGAGGAGGATGAAATGCTCGGGGCGCATGAACTCCGGCGAGTCGATGCAATCCTGGGAAAGCACAAATTGAATGTCCCCTAACAATAGCGAAGTTTCTTCGAGGATCTCGCGGTGGAGGGCCACGGTGGAGGGTTCTCCGCGTTTGATTTTTCCGCCCGGGATGCCCCATTTGTTTTGCCACTTGTGGGTGCGGACGAGGAGGATGTGACCATGGCCATCGTGGACCAATGCACCGACGGTGGCGATGGGGTAGGGGTTGCGATGGCGGCGGTCGAGCAGGGACCGGAGCACTCCGAGGTCGGGCACGGTGATGTCCGGGCGGACGGCGGCGAGGATTTCCGGGTGATTGTAACCGGTGAGCACGGCGATCGAGGAAACACCGCCGTGGCGGGCGGTTTCGATGTCGTGGGTCATGTCGCCCACAAAGGCGGTTTCTTCTGGATTGAGGCCGTGGTTGGCGAGGAGTTGATGGATGAGATCGCGCTTGTCGATGACGCCGGAGTAGGTGGCTTCAAACAATCCACGCAGGCCGAAATCGTCCATCTGCCGCTCGAAGGCCGCAGTGTCCATGGAGGTGAGAACGAAGGTGCGGATGCCGAGAGCGGCGCACCATTCGAGTTTCTCCCGGGCGTGGGGCAGGATGGTGACGGGGGTGACGGCGGCATCGAAAGCCGGGCGGAAATGGGCCTCAAGTTCTTCCAAGGGCACGTCGGGCAGGACCTCGGAGTAAAATTCCCGATACGGAAGCCGGAAGCTGCGGCGGAAATTTTCCCGATCCAGCGGCGGGAGGCTGTATTTTCCCAACACCGCATTGGTCGCTTCGATCACGGGCCCGAGATCGTCCACCAGAGTGCCGGACCAGTCGAAAATCAGATTGCGGAACATGAGGATTTGGGGAGTTGGGAAAAAAGTGTTGGCGCTCAGCCGAGGGCGAATTTGACGGATTTGATGCGTTCCTCACCGAGTTGGGCGCGGATGCGGGTGAGCAGCATGGGCTTCATTTGTTCGAGATGGAAGCGCATGGCGGGTTGAGTGACGCGCAGGACGAGGTGGCCGTTTTTGACCGAGATCGGCTCGGTGTGGCGGGCGATGAAATCACCGGCCAGTTCTTTCCAAGCAGCGCGGACCTGATCTTCATTCAGGCCATCCTCCAGCCCGGCGGATTTCAGGATGGAGGCGATGAATTTTTCCGCCTTGTGAATTCCCTCGTTGAGATCCGGCGCTTCCTCGCAACCGCGCCATTCCCGGAGGATTTCCTCGCGGATTCCACCGGTGCGCGGTTTACGGCTCATGGAAGTGGCGGATGGAGCGATCAATCGTCGCCATCATCGCCGATCGCCTCGACGGGGCAGCCTTCCATGGCTTCGCGGCATTGGGCGATTTCAGCGTCCGACTCGGGTTGTTTGAAGACGTAGGAATAGCCCTCGTCTTCGGCGCGGGTGAAATTGTTGGGTGCGGTTTCGCGGCAGAGGTCGCAGTCGATGCACTGGCTGTCGACGTAGAATTTGCCAGAAATGTTTTCGGAATTTTTGTCTTCGCGGTCAGCCATGATGGTGGAATGGATTCGTGAGTCCTTCGATGCCCCCGACGGCCCCGCGATGCAATCCGATTTTTCGCGAACTTGCCATTTGTCATTCGCACTGGTCAATTCGCGGAGGGCGATTTAAACACGTTCCGCGCCCGCCATGACACCCAAACCATCCTCATCATCCGACGGTTCCTCGTTGCCGCCGCGACATCGGCCATCGCTGGGAAATCTGGCGCAGGATACCACGGAGATGGATTTGTGGGCATTTGAGGATGAATTGGATGCTCCGATCGAGATGGAGGAGCCGCGTGAGGACCCGGCCCCGAAAGCATCAAGCCGCGACATCCCAGCCCCTCGGGAAAAGCCCCAGTCGAAGAAGGACCAGGAGCCAAACGAGCGCGAGCGCACGGCGAGCAAGACGCCGACCGGAGGTGAGGACCGGATCCGGATGAACATCAACAAGCCCCGGCTGAAAAACCGCCCGGCCGGGCCGACGACGGGACAATCGAAGCCCGAGAGTGATTTCGATGATCTGGATCATTGGGAAGATCCCAAATTGCAGCCTGAAATCGAGGAACTGCCGGTGGAAGTCACTCCCGAGCTGAAACGCGAGGTCGTGCGCGAGCAGGTGCCGGTCATGCCGGTTCCGGAACCCATCGCACCGAAACCGGAAGTGGTGGTGCAGCCGGAAATCGATCTCGAAGACGAATTCACACCCGTCAATCGCGACAATGCCGAGCCCATTTCCCTGCGTCCGCGCCTCGG
>JALOTR010000171.1 GCA_025457805.1 Akkermansiaceae bacterium
TCTTGTGGATGGACTACAACAATCCCTGTGTCATTCAGGCCGGTGACACTTATTATCTCACGGCTGCCACTCATCACTACATGGGCATGCCCTTGCTCAAGTCGAAGGACCTCATCAACTGGTCACATGCCGGGAGAATCTATCAGGATCTGCGCCCCCTGAGTGCGGATTTCGATTTCCCGGGAAAAGCCTATTCCGCCGGTTCTCAGGACGCGGAGATCGCCTATCATCGGGGCACATACTATCTCTTCAATTGGAGCACCCGCTACCGGGGTTTCATGTCAACGGCTCCAAGCCCCGAAGGCCCCTGGTCTCCGGTTCGAAAGATTCGCGATTCCATGGGTGGTGCTTACGAGGATCCCTGCCCGTTCTGGGACGACGATGGCAAGGCCTACCTCCTCCTTGTGGGAAATCCCGGTCCGCTCACCATCCACCCCCTCAATGCTTCCTTTGATGAGATCGAAGGGAAAGGCACCACGCTGATATCGGACATCCCCCCGAAGGGTCCTCAAATGATCAAGCGCGGAGAATTCTATTATATTCTTGTCGCACGGACCGGACCACACAAAGCCCAGTATGCTTACCGCTCCAAATCCTTGTTTGGCCCTTATGAGGGCCGCCTGATCTTTGAAGGAAAACAACATGGAATTCAAGCCGCTCAAGGATCCTTGGTGCCGGTGAAGGGAGATGACTGGGCCTTTATTCATCATGAATACGATATGGGATCTGTCTATGGACGGCGTGTTTACCTCCAACCCGCGGGATGGCGGGACGATTGGCCTTCGATCGGCGTCGATCCCGATGGCGACGGCGTGGGAGAACCTGTGGGATTGAAAGAACCATTTCCCAAGCCTCCCCTACCCGCCCAGCCACCATCAGTGCCTGAGCTCTCCGATGGTTTTGACGGTGGAAAGATCGCCGACCAATGGATGTGGAATCATCACCCGGATCTTCGTTACGTTTCACTCGACGCCCGCCCTGGATGGCTGCGGTTGACCGCGCGGGCACTCAATACCAATGGTGGAGATTCCCAGTATCCACGATTGGAAGTGAAATTCCACGAAGACCATCTGTTGTTCGCCTACAACACGCTTATTCAACGCTTCTGTGGCAGCTCAAGCACCATCACCACATGTCTCGACACCACAGGCATGAGGGAGGGAGAACGGGCCGGACTCTGCACCCTGAGCGGCGACTATACATGGATCGGGATCCGGCTTGATGAGGGGAAAAGGAAGCTTGTGTTCGCAAAAGGTGACGCAAGGAACGGGCCAATCTCAACTGAAACAGGCGCTGAATTGAACCAGGATTTGGTTTGGCTGAGACTTTCCTATCATCAGGCAAAAGGCAGTTTCTCCTATAGTTTTGACGGTCGTTCATTCACCTCACTCGGCCCCGCCGCCTATTCCTATCAGAGCACCTGGTATGAAGGAACCAAGGTCGGACTCTTCAATTACAGTCGAAGCAACGTCTCCGGCGGTGGATTCGCAGACTTCGATTTTTTCAGCCACGATCACGATGGACCAAACCTTGAGCGCCCCTGACGAAAATCGAGTCATACACTAATCTTCCTAATGTGTTACCATCCGGCCATGAAGTCCGCTTTCTCGCCATTTCTCGGGATGATCATGGCTCTGTCTTCCGTTTTCTTTATCCCGCATGGAATGGCAAATGATCTGGCATGGCTTGACTCCTATAATGTCAAATGGACCACCCAAAGCAAAAACTCCAGCGAGTCGATGCCCTGCGGCGGCCGGGACACCGGCATGAACGTGTGGGTGGAGAACGGAGAGATTCTTTGTTATGTTCAGCGCAGTGGGTCATTTGATGAAAACAACCAGTATCTCAAACTGGGAAGAATCCGTTTGCAACTGACACCAAATCCATTCGGGAGCGGCTCATCGTTTTCGCAGGAACTCAAACTCAGTGATGGCTGCGTGGAGATCCTTGGCAGCCATGGAGGAGTGGATGTGAAGGTTGCTTGCTGGGCAGATGTGTTCCGGCCGTCAGTGCATTTTGAGATCCGGTCCAACCAAGCCATCACAGTCACCGCTACCTATGAAAGTTGGCGCACCGAGGACAAGGATCTTCCGGACAATGCGGACCGCCCGCGTTTCGCCTGCCTTGGCTGGGATGGCTATCCGGGCAAGGTCACGCGTTTCAAGGATGAGATCGCTTTCGCTGGAGACACGGTTTCATTCCATCATCGCAATCGGGATAGAGACCTGCTTTTCGACTACACCGTCCGCCAACAAGGGCTGGAAGGAGAGAAGGAGCAGTTGGTCAATACCCAGAAAGGCCGCACCTTTGGCGGAGTGCTTCGCGGGAAAAACTTCATCCCCGCAGGAACCGGTCAGGGGACTTATATAAAAACTCCCTTCACCGCTTGGAAACTCCGCTCCAAGGAGCCTACCACCCATCACCATCTCGAACTCGTCAGCCACGTTGCACAAACCGCAAGTCTCGATGAGTGGAAGTCCGCTCTGCGGAAAGAGCTCGAACGCGCCACAGCCCCGGACGAAGACCGCGAAAAGACGCGAGTCTGGTGGCGGAAGTTCTGGAATCGAAGCCACATCGTCATTCATCCGGAAAAGCCGGATCCATCGAACAAACAGTGGCAGATCGCACGAAACTATCAGCTCTTCCGCTATCAACTCGCCTGCAATGCGTTTGGCGACTATCCCACCAAATTCAATGGCGGAAATTTCACCTTTGATCCCTATTTCGTGAATCAAAAAGCCAGCCTTGATCCCGACTGGCGCGCTTGGGGTGGCGGCAGTTTCACGGCACAGAACCAACGGCTCGTGCACTGGCCGATGTTGAAATCCGGCGATGCCGACCTGATGGAGCCGCAGCTCGAATTCTATCGTCGCGCACTGCCCTCCGCAAAGGCCCGGGTGAAGGCCTACTATGGTCACGAAGGCGCATTGTTCGCCGAGCAATTGGAAAATTTCGGCCTTCCCATTTCCGCCGGTTGGGGTTGGCCCGAACCCGAAGCCAAAAAGCGGCAACGTGGCAAGGAAGTTCCCTTCGGCGATTCGCGGATCGATGGCACCCACGGCCCCAACAGCATTGTCGAGCGCGGCGAGCAGGCGAACGCCTTTGTTTCCTATCATTATGAATCGCAGCTCGAGTTCTCCTACATGGCGCTCGAACAGCATCGCTTCGCCGGGACCGACATCCGGAAATCCTTGCCGCTCATCCGCAGTTCCGTGCGGTTCTTCGACGAGCACTATCAACTCCGCCAGAAGATGCGCAACGGCAAGCCACTGGATGAAAACGGCAAACTCGTGATCTTTCCATCGACCTCCTGCGAGTCCTATCGAGGCGCACGAAATCCAGCTGACCTGATCGCCGGACTCGCAGCTTGTTTGGATGGTCTCATCGGCTTGGATGACAAGTTGGTTCCTCCCGAGGAGAAAACCTATTATCGCGGATTCAAGCAACGTCTTCCGGAATTCACCTATGCGGAGAAGAAGGGCGACCGCATCCTGTTGCCAGCCCAGAGTTATGCGCGTTATCAAAACTCCGAGTGCCCCCAGTTTTACCCCTTGTTTCCATTCAACCGCTTCGCACTGGGGGTGGATGACATGAAAGTTTTCCGTGACACTTGGAAACATGGAACATTCGCCAAAAACAACATCGTGAGCTGGCATCAGGACGGCATCTTTTTCGCCCGGATGGGCATGACCAGGGAAGCCGCGGATTTTAACACCCGAAAGCTTTCCAACGGCCCGCACCGCTTTCCCACCTTCTGGGGGCCGGGTCATGACTGGACACCGGACCACAACTGGGGCGGCAGCGGCATGATCGGACTTCAGGAAATGCTCATGCAGACAATCGGCGACCGGATTCTCCTGCTACCCGCATGGCCCATGGAATGGGATTGTGATTTCAAGTTGCACGCGCCGGGAAACACGATCATTCAAGGCAAGGTCCGGTCGGGTATCATCAAGGATCTTCATGTGGCACCTCCGGACAGGCACAAGGATCTGATCATTCACACGCCAGCATGAGATACAACCATCTCTGAAGCCATCGATTCATTCATGAAATTCAAATATACCATTCCCACCATTCTTTCTCTGCTGTTTGCCTCCCATGGTCTGGCGGAAACCTCGACACTTGAAAAGGACTTCAAGAATCCACCGGTTCAAATGCGGCCCTATGTCTGGTGGCACTGGATGGGATCGAATTTCTCCAAGGAAGGCATCACCAAGGATCTCGAGGCAATGAAGGTATCCGGCATCGGTGGAGCTACGATTTTCAATCTCGCTTCCGCTGTCCAGGAATCCCACAAGCCTACCCTCAACAATCCCTGGCCGGATCAAACCTATCGCAGTCCGAAATACTGGGAGGCCATGAAACATGCCGCAGCGGAGGCACAGCGCCTCGGTTTGGAGATCGGCCTGCACAACACCGTGGGTTACTCGACCACTGGCGGTCCATGGATTGATGAGGAACGCAACATGCAGAATGTCACCACCACTTCCGTCACAGTGGAAGGCGGGAGGAAAATCGAAGTCTCATTGCCGGATCCCGAACCGGTCGTTTACAAAGGATGGGGCAGCACCGGTCAGAAGTTCCGTTGGTCGCGTGACATCGCCGTGCTGGCGGCACCGGCCGATGGAGACATCGATCCCGCAAAGACCATTGATCTAACAGCATCGTTCAAGGACGGCCGCCTTACCTGGGACGCACCTGCCGGGAAATGGCAGGTTTTCCGCCTGCTGAGCGTGCCTACCGGAGCATCTCCCCACCCGGTGCCGGATGAACTGATTGGAAAAACGCTCGAAGCGGACAAGATGAGTTTGGAGCAAAGCCGCTATCATTGGTCGCAGGTGATCGATCCCATGAAGCAACATCTCGGTCCTTACCTCGGCAAGAGTTTCAAACATTTCCTGATCGATAGTTATGAAGCAGGCCCGCAGAACTGGACGCCCGCCTTCCGCGATGAGTTCAGGAAACGGAAAGGTTACGATCCCCTGCCATGGCTGCTCAGCCTCGCCAAGCGCACCGTAGGCAACGCGGATCTGACCAACCGCTTCAAATGGGACCATGCGGATGTCATCCGTGCCTTGTATTATGAAAATGGATGGATCACCGCCCGGGATCAGATGAAGGCGGTAGGCATGGATCTCCAGTTCGAACCTTACGGCGGGCCCTTCGATACCACGGAAGGTGCCGCCTTGGCGGACTTGCCCATGGGTGAGTTCTGGACCAGCGGAGCAGGCTCGATCAGCTCATCGGTGGTCGGTGCAGCCCGCGCCGGCGGGCGAAAAGTCGTGGGTGCGGAAGCATTTACCGGGCCGCCTGCGATCAGCAAATGGACGGAAACTCCTGCCTTTCTCAAACGTTCGGCCGATGGTGCCTTTGCCAGCGGGGCGAACCGAATGATCCTGCATCATTGGGTTCACCAACCTTTCGACGACCGCTACAAACCCGGCATGGGAATGGGCTGGTGGGGCACACACTTCAACCGCCACCAGACATGGGCGAAAGATGGGGTTGCGTTTTTCCAATATCTTGGCCGTGCCCAGGCTTTGCTTCAAGCGGGCGAAACCCCATCCGACTTTGTCAGCGTCGGCAAAAGCCACGGCTCGGACATCGCCTCATGGCGCGAATTCCGCACCGGCATGATGGTGGAGAATGGACGCATCAAGTTATCATCCGGCAGGACTTATCCATTTCTCGTGGTCGGCCACGATGGCCGCATGCTTCCTGAAGATGTGAAACGCATGACTCAACTTCTCGAGCAGGGAGCCACCATCGTTTGCTCCAAGCCTTCGGGCTCCCCAAGTCTGGCGGGCTATCCGGAGAGCAATCAAGAAGTCAAAACCTCAACCTTATGGTCAGGGGGAGAGACTCGTAGCATTGGAAATGGCAAACTCTACACCAAGGGCGATCCCAATGCGGCGATCCGTGATTTCAAGATCACTCCCGCGATCAAGATATCAGGCGCATCGGGAATCGTCTCCACCACCCGCCAAACGGCCAAGGAAAACATCCATTTCCTCGCCAATACCCGCAACTCCACTGTGTCGTTCACCGCATCCTTCCGTATCGATGGTCAACGCCCGGAATTGTGGGACGCGGCCGATGGCACCATCCGCTTCGCACCTGTGTGGAGACAAAAGGACGGTCGCACGGAAGTCGATCTGACACTGGATTCCCAGCGTTCGATTTTTGTCGTCTTCCGCAGCAAGCAGATGCCTCCGGATCATGTGACATCCATCCGATCCAAAGCAAATCGTACGGGCGGAGTTGAAATTGTGAGCGCGCGTTTCGGCTCGGCCGCAAACAAGCAGTGGATGGACGTGACCGCCAAGCTTCGCGAGCTTGCTAGCAATGGAGAGCTCGACATTCGCTCGATCCATCCAGGCGTGTTCGGCAGGGACCCGGTGCCAAATGCCGTGAAGACCTTGGAGCTGGAGTTCCGCCTTGGCGGAGAAACGCGGAAACTCGCCGTGAGTGAAAACCAACCCGTCAAAATCGGCGCTCCCAATCCGGGGCCGGCCTATCAGATTGTCCGTTGCCAAACTGAT
>JALOTR010000172.1 GCA_025457805.1 Akkermansiaceae bacterium
GTCGATCACGTCTTGGCCTGATCCGCCGAGCTCCGCCCGCCACATTTCGAAAAAGAAACCGGCGGAAACCGAAGCACATGGGGGGAGGAGAGGCTTCGGGTTCCGCCGGCTATTCAAGTCGGGGGGAGTTGTTTCTTTTTTTGGGGGGAGTTTCCGCAAATTCCCTTGGGGGGTGAGGTCGCTTGCGGCAACGAAAAGACCCTATCCCATTTCCGGCCACTTGATAGTACCCTGATCGCGTAGGTTTGTTGCGAAAGGGGGAAGAATCCTGTCTTGCCCCACAGCGCCCGGCCTGCTTCCATCCGCACCCCAACACGCAATCCCATCCCTATGGCCAACAAAGACGTCACCGATCCCGCCCGCATGGAAAAAATTGTTTCCCTCTGCAAACGCCGCGGCTTCATCTTCCAAGCGGGCGAACTCTACGGCGGCCTCAACGGTTGCTGGGACTACGGCCCGCTCGGTGCCGAACTCAAGCGCAACCTCAAGGACTATTGGTGGCGCAAAACCGTCCAGGAGCGCGATGACGTGCTGGGCATGGATGGGGCGATTCTAACCATGGAACAAGTGCTGCAATCGTCCGGACATATCGGCGGATTCTCCGATCCGATGGTCGATTGCAAGACCTGCAAAGGCCGCTTCCGTGCCGACAACCTTGAAACTTCGCAGTGCAAGGAGAAGCCGAGTGTGTGTCCCGGCGGTTCGCCAAAATGCGAGCTGACCGAACCCCGCCAGTTCAACCTGATGCTCCAGACAAATTTCGGTGCGACCGGTGAGCAAATCGCTTATCTCCGCCCGGAGACCGCGCAGTCGATTTTCGTGCAATACAAGAATGTGCTCGATTCGAACCGCATCAAGCTCCCCTTCGGTATCGCGCAAGTTGGCAAGTCGTTCCGCAACGAGATCAATCCACGCAATTTCACCTTCCGCTCGCGTGAGTTCGAGCAAATGGAAATCGAATACTTCTGCCACCCTGACGATGGCATGCGCCTCACTGACGAATGGCTGGAAGCACGCCTGAGTTTCTACGAGGAAATCGGCATCCCGCGTGAAAAACTCCACATCCTCGATGTGCCCGATGGCGAGCGTGCTTTCTACTCCAAGAAGACCTACGACATCGAATACGAATTTCCCTTCGGCATCCAGGAACTCGAAGGCGTTGCCTATCGCACCGACTACGACCTCGGCGTGCATCAGAAAGGCGCGGGCAAACCGCTTGAATACTTCGATGAGGAGACCAAACAGAGATTTCTCCCGCACGTGGTCGAGCCATCCGCCGGTTGCGATCGCACGGTGCTCGCACTCATCTGCGAGGCCTTCGACGAAGAGACTCTAACAGACGAAAAGGGCAAAGAGGACATCCGCACCGTGCTGCGCTTCAAGCCAACGATGGCACCGATCAAAGTGGGCATTTTCCCGATGCTCAAAAAGAACGAGGAGCAAGTCCGCATCGCCAAGGAAATCCAGAAGTCGCTGCAAAAGTGGATGCCTGTGTTCTACGACGACGGTGGAGCCCTCGGCCGCCGCTATCGCCGCCAGGACGAAGTGGGCACACCCTATTGCGTCACCGTGGACTTCGACACCCTCGGCGAAAACAGCGAAGACCTCAAAGGCACCGTCACCATCCGCCACCGCGATTCGATGGAACAGGAACGCATCAAGATTGATGCCTTGCTGCCATGGCTCCTCGAGCGCGTCAGGTAGCAGCATCTGAACCACCTGTAGCGGCGCGTCTATGACCGCCGCAGCAGAAGAGTTGCCGGCATGTAGCGGCGAGTCTATGACCGCCGCAGCCAAGGAGGTGCTTTCTGTGGCGGAAATTGAATTGATGCAGGACAAGGGATTTCCGAAGATTCCAGCCGTGGTTCGGAATTCCCCGGCCTGTTTCTTTTCCCTGCCATGCCTTCCAAAAAGTCCGCCAAGAAGACGCCGCTCAAGAATCCACTCCCGCCCGCCAGCGACTGGCGCACCACCGATGAGCAGGAAATCCTCCGCCGCATCGAACGGGCCCGCGAAGAAAAACACTCGATTCGCCCGCTCGACGAAGCTCATCCGATTTTTTCCAACTTTGCCGTCAAATCACCCAGCGGCATGTCCTATCAGGTCGAGATTCGCGACCTCGGTGCCCGCGCGTTTTCATGCACCTGCCCGGACTTCCGCACTGCCGGCCTCGGCACGTGCAAGCACACCGAGGCCACGCTCCTCTGGCTCAAGCGCCGGCAAAAGGCAGAATTCGCCGCTGCGGAAAAATCCGTCTCTCCCCGCATCGATCTTGTTCCCGCAGGCGACCGCCTCGTCATCGAGCGCAATCTCCATCGGCTCAGCCAGCCTCTCCGGCAACACTTCGACGTGGCCGGTTTTCTGTTGGACGAACATGATCCGGATGAGTTTCTAACAAAAATCTCCCGCTCGAAGAAAATCCGCATCTCCCAAGAAGTTGCGCCCTTCCTCGAGTCGCGCCGCCGTGCGATCGAGCGCCGCCGACTTCGCCGCGATTATGAAACCGGCGTCGTCTCCGGCCGCCATCCGGAACATGTCACCTTGCAGCCACTTTATCCGTATCAACGCGAAGGCATGCTCCACCTTGCATTCGGCGAACGCGCCTTGCTCGCCGATGAAATGGGGCTTGGCAAGACCATCCAGGCCATCGCCGCCTGCGCCCTGCTCCACCACCTCGGCTTGGCAAAACGCGTGCTCGTCGTCACCCCCGCCTCGCTCAAGGCGGAGTGGGAGGAACAAATCCGGAAATTCACCACCCTGACCCAACAAGTCATCTTCGGATCGCGCTTGGCCCGCTCAAACTACTATATCAATCGTAATCCGACCTTCTTCACCATCGTCAACTACGAGCAGGTGGTCACCGATTCCCTCGACATCAATACCCACCTCCAGCCCGATATCGTGGTGCTCGATGAAGCGCAGCGCATCAAGAACTGGGCCACCAAGACCGCCCAGGCAGTCAAGCGCCTGCAATCCCGCTACGCATTCATTCTCACCGGGACGCCCATTGAAAACCGCATCGATGAGCTTTACTCAATCGTCGATTTCCTCGATCCATCGTTGTTAGGCCCGTTGTTCCGCTTCAACCGTGAGTTTTATGTTTTCAATGAGAAGGGCCGCCCGGAAGATTATAAAAACCTCGCCGTCCTCCGCGAACGCGTGCGCCCCGTGTTGCTCCGCCGCCGCAAGCATCATGTCGAAACCGAACTGCCCGACCGCACGGACCGCAACCACTTCGTCAGCCTCACCAATGCCATGCGCTTGGAGTATGACGAATACAAACTCCGTGCCTCCCGCCTGCTCCAACAATCCCTCAAGCGCCCGCTGACCAAGGAAGAGTCGGACCGCCTGATGATCTATCTCGGCATCATGCGAATGATCTGTGATTCGCCATCGATTGTAAAAAACCTCGATTGCCATGACTGTCCCAAGCTCGACGAACTCGCCAAAATTCTCGATGAAGCCCTTGAGGATACTGATGTGAAAATCATCATTTTCTCCGAGTGGGAAGGCATGTTGAAAAAAGTCCGCGACTGGGCGCAGCAAAATGGGGTCGGCCATGCATGGCACACCGGCAGCGTGCCCCAGCAAAAACGCCGTGGAGAAATCATCGCCTTCCGTGACGATCCCGCTTGCCGTCTCTTCCTTTCCACCGATTCCGGCGGTGTCGGCCTCAACCTCCAGCACGCCAGCATCGTCATCAACTGCGACCTCCCGTGGAATCCGGCCAAGCTCGAACAACGCATCGCCCGCGCCTGGCGCAAACACCAGACCCGCACTGTCACCGTCATCAACCTCATCGCCGAGGGCACCATCGAGCATGCGATGCTGGAAACCCTCGCCCTCAAGTCGCACCTCGCCCATGGCGTGCTTGATGGTTCCGACGAATCCCTCGCCTCGACCAAGCTCAAACGCGGGGCCGACGCCAACCTCGCCCGGCTCAAACAATTTCTCCACATCGCTCCGGAAGGCAAACCCGCCACCACCCGGACCTCGCCCGCCGATCCCTCCGCCCACTTCGCCGAACGCAGCGCCGAAGCCCTCGGCCAATCCCTCATCCACTGCCAGGAAGCCATGCTCCCCGGCCAAACCACGCCCGTCATTCTAACAGTCCTGCGCGATCCCACCCGCGCCGCCGCCGTCTCCGCCCTGTTCCACGAAACCCAGTGGGGCGATGCCGCACCCAAACTCCACATCCTCGACCAATCCACCTGGTCCAGCCTCCAACAACTCATCGAAGCCGGCCTCATCACTCTCAACACCCGAGCCACCCGCCACCTCTCCGGCGAGGCCCTACGCCAAGCCCCCGAGCCCCCCAAACCCACCCTCACCGCCGAGCAGCTTCAACGCATCGCCGACCTCCGCGCCCTCGCCGCGAAAAAACAAAAGGTCGCCCAACTCCTCATCGAATCCGACCTCGCCGAAGAAGCCGAACCGCACCAACGCGCGGCGGCAAAGGCGCTGGAGGAGGCGAGAGCAATCGAAGGATCGCCAGCTTGACGGGAAACCATTGGGACTTCCAAGATGTGAAAGCTTGGTTTGGGTATCCGGTGAGGCGGGGCTATGGGAGTGCGTTTACCGCCCGCCGCCGGCGAGCCAGCGGTCGAGGTCGCGGCGGAGGATGAGGTCGATGATGTGAAGGCTGTCTGCGGGCCCGGTTTCGAAGAGCAGGCGGTAGTCGCCGGCGATGCGGACTCGGAGGGTGCCGGGGCGCATGCGGAGGGCGCGCACGGCTTTCCAGATGGAAGGATCGCCGGCGGCAAGGCGGCCAGCGGCGGTGATGGCGGCGGCAGTGGCCTGCCGGGGCTGCTGGTGGAGCGCTTCGCGGAAGGCCTTGCTGTATTCGGGAATCCGCAAGGGCTGGCGCTCCCATTCATCGACCATGCTGTTAGATAAGCCTTCGTCTGTTAGGTCTGTGGTTTTGGTTTCCGGCGACGCATTGGTGGTTTCACGCGGGGCGCGGCGGAGTTGTTCCTGGGCGGCGCGGAGGTCGCGCAGGGCGCGGTTGCGTTCTTCGTGTTCCACCTTGAGGTTGTCCTTGAGTCGGCGGAGTTGCTCGCGGAGTTCGCGTGACTCGGCAGGATTGGGGAGAGATGGGGGCGGCGTGGGTGCCGGGTCTTGGGATGTGTCGGGAGACGTGGGCTTTTCCCCAGCGGCCTTTTCGCGCTGGGATAAAGTTTCCTGCATCGAGTCGATGTGGGATTTGAGCTTTGCGATTTCCGCTTCGCGCTGGGTGACGCGGGCGGCGGTTTCCTTGCGGACTTTTTCGAGATCGGCGGCGTGACGTTCCTCATCGTGCCAGACCCGTTCGGTGGTATCGAGGATATCATAACCCGGTTCGTTGTTGTTGAGGCCGAGAATGTCCCGGGCGTTTTCCATTTCCTCGATGAGCACGGGTTGGTTGGCGCTGCCGCACACGGGAAGGGTGCCGCGCGCGATCAAGAGGCCGAGTGCGGGATCGGCTGTCAATGCGGCGAAGCCGATGTCCGCATAGATGACCTCGGCGGAAGAAGGAGAGGATTTTTCGGCTTCGATGGCATCACGAGCGCGCTGTTGGAGCAGCCACATCCGTTCTTCCGGTCTTGCAATCAGGATTTCGGAATCGAAAGAAAGCTCATCCCAGGCATCCGCCCAATCGACGAGCCAGCGGAGTGCGTCCTCGTCGCCCAGGCGCTGAAGATCGTAGATGATTTCATCGAGAAGCATGGGTGAGACCGCGCAAGGTCCAGCGGCCTTGAGCATTTCCATCGCACGCGGGACTTCGCCGAAGAGGATGAGCCTGGCAGCGACCTCCGCGGCAAGCGGCGGAACGAGGCGTTGTGGAGCCAATGCATATAACTCGTAGGATCTCATGTTGCGAATGGTTTCCCGGGTGAGGTGCCGCTCGGGATTCGCGGCCGCCTCGGATAGGGTGACGCCATCGACTTGATATTGATCGCTGATGCTGGCCTTGCCTTCGCAGCATTGTTTGAATTTCTTTCCGCTGCCGCAGGGGCAGGGATCGTTGCGTCCGGCTTTGGGTGCGGCGCGTTTGAGTGTGGCTCCAGGACCGAGTGTGCTTTCGATCACCGGGTTGTTAGGAATTTGGCTCTGCCAGTTTTCACCGCTGGCATGTTTGCGGAGTTCCTTGATCACCGTATCGAGTCCGCGGTCGTTTTCGATTTCCGCATTGAGGATGGATGCGGCTACCGGGTCCTTGGCGAGTTTGGCGGCCATGCAGAGGAGAGGCCGCACCATGGGCTCTCCCACGCGGGAGCATCGGCGGCAGGCTTTGCGGGTGAGGATCTGAAGATCCGCAGGTGGAACGCTGTCATCAACTTCGCAAGCGAGCCAAGCGACCACCAGCGCGGTGGCATCGCGCTGGCTGCTGGTGCGCCCGGAGCGCACGGAGGCGGTGAGGGGTTCCGCGACGTTTCCATCGAGCAGCATGGCGGTGTGGAGCAGTAGCATGGCATCCGGCAGAAGCGGGGCACCCAGTTCGAGGACGCTTGCGGGAATGCGTCGTTTTGCAAAAAGCGCGGCGAGGTAGAGGTGGCTGAATGCT
>JALOTR010000173.1 GCA_025457805.1 Akkermansiaceae bacterium
GATGGATCTGGTGAAGAAGGGCGTGGTGGACTCATCGATGAAAAACCAACAGCGCGGAAAAATCATCGCGAGTCATGTGATGGGCAGCCGGAAGTTATATCAATTCGTCAATGAGCATCCGGACATCGAACTGCATCCCAGCCACTGGGTGAATGATCCGCACCGAATTTCGCGCAACGACCGCATGGTGGCCATCAATGGCGCGAGGGAAATCGATCTCACGGGACAAGTGGTGAGGGATTCAAGCGGTCACCGTTTTTATGGGGGCATCGGCGCGCTGCAGGATTTCATCCGGGGCGCAGGTCGCAGCAAGGGCGGTCGGCCGATCATCGCGCTGACCTCAACCTCCGATGATGATGGCCGCTCGCGGATTGTCGCGGGGCTTGAGGCGGGCAGCGGTGTCTGCACCGGCCGGGGCGACGTGCATTATGTGGTCACGGAATTCGGCGTGGCCAGCCTGCACGGTCAGAGCATCCGCGAGCGGGTGGCGCGCCTTGTGGAAATCGCCCACCCGGATCATCGTGAAGGCCTGCTTGCCGGGGCGCGGGTGCGCGGCTGGTTGCCGAAGTTTTTCACGATGCCGCCCACCGAGACCGGTGTTTCGAGTGATGGCGTGGAAAGCGCCTGGGTGCAGTTCAAGAGCGGTCGATATCTCCTGCGTCCGCTGCATCCCAGCGACATGCGGCCCTTGCAGCAGTTTTTCTATTCCCACGATGAGGAAACCGTCCGATTGAGATATGGCTATCAACGCGATACCATGTCGGGCGAATCCGCCTACAAGCTTGCTGCCGTGGACCAGCGGCGGGATCTTGCTCTCGGGATCTTCGAGGAAACTCACGGTCGCCAGGAACTCCGTGCCATTGGAAGATATTATCTCGATGAAGACGGAGCCGCGGCCGAGGTGGCCTTTGTGGTGCATGAGGACACGCGTCACTCGGGCATGGCCGGATTTTTGTTAGGGGAGCTGGCGGAGATCGCCTCGCGTCGCGGTCTCAAGGGCTTCTGGGCCAGCGTGCTGCCGGACAACCGCGCCATGGCGGGTTTATTCCTTGCCGCCGGCGGCACGGAGGACAAAGGTGCCATGGGTGAAGAACGGAGTTTCCACATGCCTCTGGATCAAATCCTCCGCTCCCGCAAAAAATTTCTCCAACGCAAAAACATCCAACGCCTCGACCGATGAGTGAACCCCGCCGCAAAGTTGGCATTCATTATGATGCCAAATATGAAAAACATGACACCGGTCCCTCTCATCCGGAGTCGGCCAACCGTTATCGAGTGCTGTCCTCCGCACTGGAGGAACTGCCCGATGATTTTCCCCGCATCCCCGGTCGCCGTGCGGCGGTGGCCGAGGTGTTGCTGGCGCACGAGGCATACTATCATGATGTCGTCTATCAGGACGTCGAATCCTTCGCGGATCAACTCCGCACCGGCGACACGGCGATCTGCGAGGAAAGTTATGACGTGGCACTCGAAGCCAGCGGCGCGATGCTTGCTGCGGTGGACGCCGTGATGCGGGGCGAGGTTTCATCCGTGTTCTGCGCAGTGCGTCCGCCGGGCCACCACGCCACCGCCACCCGCGGGATGGGATTTTGCATCTTCAACCACGTGGCCATCGCCGCAAGATACCTCCAGAAAAAACACGGGCTCAAGCGCATTGCCATCATCGATTGGGACGTCCATCACGGCAATGGCACCGAGGCCATTTTCATCAGCGATCCCAGCGTGCTTTATATATCCCTCCACGAAAACGGCATCTATCCCTTTACCGGACCCGCCACCGAGCGCGGCCACGGAGCAGGGGAGGGGACCACGCTCAACATCCCTCTTCCATCCAACTCGGAGGGCGATGTGGCCTTGAAGGAATGGGACGCGCAAATCACCCCGGCCATCGATGCCTTCAAACCGGAGTTCCTGCTCATTTCCGCCGGCTTCGACGCGCGGGTGGACGATCCCATCGGCGGTCTCCGCTGGAGCGACGAAACCTTCGCCGCCATGACCCGCCGGGCCCTGGCCCATGCGGAAAAATGGTGTGGCGGGAAAATCGTCTCCATGCTCGAAGGCGGCTACAATCCCGCTGGTCTCGCCTCCGCCGCCGTGGCGCATGTGAAGGCGTTGGTGTGAACGAAACGTTTCGCAACCTACTGCGGGAGCAATTGCAGCCCGTCAACCAATACATAACCTACGGTGTTTTTGTTAGACACCTCGACTGTGAAGGACTCTTTGAGAGCGAAGGTCCCGAGCATGAAGCCGGAGCCGTCACTCTTCTTCTGGTTGACCTTGAAATCCTTGGATTGACCTTCAATCGTGACACGCACGGGGGTGTTGTCGGAGCGATTCGGGTGGGCGGTGTAAAGCAGCCGGATGGCATAGTTGCCGGGCTTATCGACCTTGACTTGGAACGTCAGCGACATTTGCCCCTTTGCTTTGCGTTCATCATGGAGGTAGCCAGGAGGGATCAGTGGATTCTCGTTTCCCTCCTGCCAGTCGCCCACGGCCTCGGCTTCCCGGTCATCAATCAGAATGCCTTCGAGCGTGCCGACGGGTTTTTCCTCTGGCGGAGCTTTTGATGCGCCGAGCGCGGCATCGTCGGCGACCTTCACGAAGGCCACCGAATCGGCGATGACCTTCCCGTCTGCGCCAGCGGTGGCCAAGGTGACGGTATGATTCCCGCCCGCCTTGAAGCGATAGGTTCCGACGGGAACCGCGAAGCCGTGTTTCGAACCTTGTTTCATGTTCCAACTGACACTTGCCGTGCCATCGGCGTGCTGGATGGTGCCCGTGGCATTCGAGGCGCGGTCGGGACCAGGTTTGTAGAGCAGCGAGATTTCATAATTGCCGTCCTCGGTGATCGGCAGGGTGTAAACCGCCGCTGAGGGGACCGTCGCCGTGCCCGTCAGGAACTTGAACTCGAATAGATTCACAATCCCGACGGCTGCCTCCTGCTTCCACGTGCCGGTCTTGGAGAAGCGTGCGGCATCCGTGTAATGAATGATGCTGCCCGTGGACTTGTTGTTCGCCAGATCTATGCCATTCGTGGCCTTGCCATCCGGACCGACGTCCTTCACAAATGGCGGCGTGATCGGAGTTGGGGAGTCCATGTTCCCCGTGTTCACGACATTCCGGTTCCCCTTCCAGATAACCTTCACCGCTCCACTCACAGTATTATAAATCCAGTTGTCCTTGACGGTGGTGTTGCTGGTTTCCCAATCGAGGAACACGCCGTTGCCGAGGCGGCGGACGGGTTTGCCATCGGGCTTCTGCTCGAAACCCCAGACATCATAGAGCCAGTTGTTAAGGATATGGTTCGGTGCGTTGATGGTGTTCATGGTGGCGAAGTGGATCGCCGCGCCGTCAATGGTTGTCTGCATCGCGTTGTGGATGCGATTGTATTCCACCACATTGCCGCCCTGGTTGCGGAAGGCGAAGATGCCGTTGCGCGAGAGGTCATTGAAGTCGTTGTGGGCGATGTAGTTGCCCGGGGCCATGGTCATGCTGAACGGACGCGAGTCGAGATGCACTCCACCACCATAATAACGGATTTTTCCGCAGTGCTCGACGGTGTTGCGGGTCATGCGGTTGAGGATCGGGGCGACCTTGGCGGCGGCTTCGCCTGGCGTGTATATCTTGCTGTCATCCATGTAGCCGAGGCGTGATCCTGTTAGAAGAACCCCGCCGCCGCCGGATTGGCGCACCGTGTTGCGGTCGAAGATATTGCGCTGGCTGTCGAGGTGCAGCCACAGGGCATAACCCCCGATGTTTTCGAAATGACAATTCCTCACCGAGCTGTCGTTGGTGTTTTCGAACATGATCACGGTGTCGGTGTGGACGCGTGCTTCGATGTGGCCGAGCGTGAAGGCGGTATGGCGGAATTTCAATCCGTCGAAGTGGACGTTCGCGACATGGGTGCCGGCGTTCACGTCACCTTTGAGATTCATGATGCGGTTCAGGAACGGTGCAACGATTTCCAGCGTGTTTGGATCCACACCGGACTCAGGCATGTAAAACAAACGGCCGGTTTTCGGGTTGAGGAACCATTCGCCGGGTGCGTCCAACTCCTCCTGCACGCCCTCGATCCAGAACCAGCTTCCCTTGTCGATCAGGCGGTGCCGCTCGCTGTCGGCGATGTCAATCCGGCCCGTCTTGGGATCGACCTTGGTGATGGTGTTCCATTGGTTGAAGAACCTCGATTGGGGGACGATGTTAATCTGCGCATCAGCGGCGCTGCCCCAGCTTTCTTTGATCACGGAAGGATCGATGATCAAATGATCGAAGCCGCCACCGGTTGCGTAGAGAAAAGGATTGGGCTCCGTGATGTTGGGAAAGCGGGCTCTGGTTGCGCGGCTGCCGTTGACAAACAACTGGCGGAAGTTCCACTGATTGGCAGCCAAGCCAATATCTGTTAGATCGGTGTGCCAGATGCCCCCCTCACCTTTGGTCCATGGGCTGGTGATTTTCCTGCCACCACTGAGAACGACCTCGGCATCGGTCGCTGCTTTCCAAGTGATGGGAAAGGCTGCGGTGCCGGAGTCTTCAGGGCGCAGCTCCAGCGGCGCGTTCATGACATAGGTTCCGGCGGCGAAGACTGCATCCACCGCGTCGGTCAGTCCGGATTGGATCAGCGAGCGGACGCGGACTTGCGCGCCCTGCGGAGTGGCCACCGGTTGCGCCGCCGTTCCCGGGTTGGCGTCGTTACCCGCCGGTGAAATGTGGATTTGAATCGCCGCAGAGAGTGCGGCAGGCAGAAGCAACAATGCGGCCAGAATGGCACTGCAGCGAATGGAATAGGACGAAGCCGATAAATGAGACATACCAAATGAGAATTTAAGCGATCTCAAAACCGCTTGAGAACAACGTTGAACTACACCGCGATGTTTCAGAAGGGAATACGGCTGTGCGTATTAAAATTACCGGAATGCGCCACAGGGAATATGGGCGATGCAATTCCTCGAAGAATCAAACGACATAGATAGAGGGAAATTCCCTTATGAATAACGGGATCCCGGGCATTTGGCACATTCTCCGATGTTGTGCGCGGTCACGAACCGGCTGCCGAGCCGTCAGAGTCTCACGGGACATCCCGCTTGACCGGTGATAGCTGTTCGCAATTCTGGCGGCGGGAGATGCAAGTTCCCGCCCACTCCTTTCCCGGCAAAAACCCCATGCGCGCATTCATTCTCCATGGCAAAGAAGATCTCCGTCGCGGCGAGCTGCCGACGCCCATCGCACAACTTGGCCAAGTGCTTGTCCAGGTGCGGCGTGTCGGCATCTGCGGCTCGGACGTGCATTACTTCAGTCACGGGCGGGTGGGAAATTTCGTGCCGAAACGTCCGTTCGCGCTTGGGCATGAGTTCGCGGGCGAGGTCGCGCAGACGGGTGATGGAGTGAGTGGGTTCGCGATCGGCGATCGGGTGGTGATCGACCCGTCGCAGCCATGCGGGGAGTGCCGTCACTGCCGAAGCGGGCGCTACAATTTATGTGAGAACATGCGCTATTTCGGCTCCGCGAGCTGTGATCCGCATCTTGATGGCGGCTTTGCGGAATTCGTCGCCGTGCCCGCGCGCAACTGCCACCGCATGCCGGACGCGATGACTTGGGGCGAAGCCGCGATGCTGGAGCCCTTGTCGGTCGCGCTTCACGCCACGCAACGCGCGGGAAATCTGGCAGGTGCTTCCGTGTTCGTCGCGGGCGGCGGCGCCATCGGGCAGTTGATCGCCCTCGCCGCGCGGGCCTTCGGCGCGGGGCAAGTCGTACTTGGGGATTTGGCGGAGTTTCCACGACACTTCGCCATCAAGCAGGGTGCGGATGCGGCGCTCAATCCGGCCGATGCCGATTCGGAAAAGCAGGCATTGGAAATTTCCGATGGTGGATTCGATATCGTGTTCGAGGCGGCGGGTTCGACGCATGCATTGATTCATGCGCTGAAAATCGTGCGGCGCGGCGGCACGATCGTGCAAGTCGGCACGCTTCCACCCGAGGTACCGATCCCGGCCAATCTCATCATGTCGAAGGAACTCACCGTCACCGGATCGTTCCGTTTCGCCCATGTGTTTCCGATGGCGCTGCAGTTCGCGGCAAGCCGGCGAATCCATGTCGAGCCACTCATTTCGCGAACCTTTCCCTTCGACGAAACCCCACAGGCGATGGCGATGGCGGTCGCCAAGGAAGGAGTTATCAAAATCCAGATCGAATCATGAATACCCGTCCACTTGGCCGCACCGGCCTTCAGGTTTCCACGCTCAGTTTCGGCGCATCATCGCTGGGAGGAGTCTTTCACCCGGTGGACGAGACGGATGCGATCCGCGCCGTGCACACCGCTCTCGATCTCGGCATCAATTATTTCGACGTCGCCCCGGCTTACGGCGGCACTCGCTCGGAAACGGTGTTAGGCAAGGCGCTGCGCGGCATCCCGCGGGACCGCTATTTTCTATCCACGAAAATCGGCAAATACACCAACCCGGAAAAATATGGAGATGATACGCTCGACTACTCGCGCGAGCGTACCCGGCGCTCGATCCGAGTATGAGGACCGTCGGCACACCGAGTGGGCGCTGAGCGAGGGCTTCGAGGCGGTCTCGGAATTGAAACGCGAAGGTCGCATCGGCGCGGTGAGCTTCGGAATCTATCCGATGGATCTGTGGCATCGGATTCTAACAGCTCTACCCGTGGATGCTGCCTTGGTGCACAACCACTACAGCCTGCATGACACGCGGATCTTGGACCTCTTGCCGTTCGCGCGGGAAAAGGGCATCGGCCTGATCAACGCCTCTCCATTCGGCAGCGGCCTGCTCACGGATCGCGGACCGGCGGACTGGCATCCGGCGAACGCGGAACAGCGCGCGATCTTCAAACAAGCCGCGGAGTTCTGCGCCGCACAGGGCACGAACATCTCGAAACTCGCGCTGCAGTTTTCCAGCCAGCACCCGGACATTCCGACGACGATGTTCAGCAGCGCCAGCGCGGAATCCGTGAAGCGCAACGTCGCCTGGGCCGCCGAGCCCTTCGATCCCGCGCTGGTGGCACAAGTCCGGCAAATCCTGAAACCCATCAACCACATCGACTGGTTCTAATGAAAATCGACTCCCATCAGCACTTTTGGAATTTCACCGAGCACGCCGAAGACTACGTCTGGATGAGCGATGAGTATGGCGCGCTCCGCCGCGATTTCCTGCCGCACGACCTCGAACCCCTACTAACTGAAATGGGCTTCCACGGCAGCGTCGCGGTGCAGGCGCGCGAGATGGTGGCGGAAACGGATTTCCTGTTAGATCTATCCGACCGCACGCCGTGGATGCTCGGCGTTGTCGGATGGATTGACCTTTGCGCAGCGGATGTCGAACCGCTGGTCGAGCGATACGCCGCGCATCCCAAGCTCAAGGGACTGCGGTTGCTGATTCACGACCGGCCCGATCCCGAGTTCGCGGTATCTCCCGAACACGTGCGGGGCATCGGCTGGCTGGAGCGCTACGGACTCACTTACGATTTGCTTCTCAAGCCGCCGCACATACGCCCGGCGACGCGGCTGGTGGATCAGTTTCCCAATCAGAAATTCGTCGTCGATCACATTGCAAAACCCGACATCCCAGGCGGTGCAATTTCGCCGTGGGCGGAAGACATCCGTGAACTGGCCCGCAGACCTAACGTTTTTTGTAAAGTCTCCGGCATGGTCACGACTGCGGACTGGGCGACGTGGACGCCTGCACAGCTTTCGCCGTATCTCGACGTGGTGTTAGAGGCATTCGGACCATCGCGGTTGATGATCGGCTCCGATTGGCCGGTGTGCACCTGCGCGGCAAGCTATCAGCGCACGATGCAAACCACCATCGACTGGGCAGCCAGCCTGAGCGCGGATGAACAGGCGGCGATCCTCGGCGGCACCTGTGAGCGATTTTACGGGCTGGAACCACCGGTGAAACGCTACGGGATGGTCATCGGCCTGCGCGACGATTGCGAGGCGGAATACCGCCGTGTCCACGATGGTCCCGGCGTGCGCGATCTCCTGCGTGAGGCGAACATCCGCAACTTCAATATCTTCCTTCACCGCCTGCCGGACGGGAAACTCTACGAGTTCGGCTATTATGAATATGTCGGCACTGATCATGCCGGCGACATGGCCCGGCTCGACGCGCACCCGCGTCATGCAGATTGGCTGCGCCTTTGCGATCCAATGCAATTGCCGCTGCCCGGTGAGAAGTCATGGTCAATGATGGAACGTGTCTATTTCAACCCGTGAGTGAGGTCGGATTTTTGCGGTTCATTGGATGGCATGTTCGCGGCCCTCTGCCCGGACACTGCCTCAATCGCCCAGTGTGTCGAAAACCGACTGCAACATCTTGCGTGCGGCGGCCTCCTTTTCCGGGTCCTTGTTTTCATTGGGGCTGGCCGGCTCCTCCCACAGTTGGACGACCCGGCGGAGCTGGTCTTTCTTGTTGAGCATATATTCGTGGTTTCTAAGCTGCCGGTCATTTGCATTCTGAATGTGAATCCACTCGCGGGGATGGCCGGGTTTTCCGAGTAGTTGCGGTGCGAAGGAACGCCCGTGGATCTTCGCATCAGGCAGGCTTGCTCCGGTGAGTTCGCAGAGCGTCGGCAGGAAATCGGTTAGATCGACAAGGTCCCCGCAGGTGCTGCCGGCCTGGATCCGCCCGGGCCAGCGCACGATGAGCGGGACATGCGTGCCGCGATCTGTCATGCTGCCTTTGCCACCGGCGATTGACTTGCCATCGCCCCACGAGTGGACGAGGCCGCTGTCGGTGCCGTTGTCGGCAAGGAAGATGACGATGGTGTTTTCTGCGATGCCGAGATCATCGAGGGTCTGGAGCATGCTTCCGATTTGTTTGTCGAGATAGGCAAGCATGTCCGGGAAATACTTCGGGTCGCCCTTATGGGCGGGGTTGGGGGCACGATAGGTTTTGTCCTTGCTGTCCGGCGTGGGTTCCCAGGGGAAATGTGGCAGGCAAGTCGAGTAATAGGCGAGGAAGGGTTGCTTGTTTTTCGCGCGGCTCGTGATGAAGTCGAGATATACCTCGAGGTCCACATCCGGGCCATAGCGGTCATGGATCTCATCGGCAATGATGCGGCCGTCGCGCATGAGATAGGGGTTCCAGAAGCGGGTGGTTTTTTCGCCCTTCTCATCAAAGATGCTCCAAGTCTGGTAGTGGTCGAAGCCGAAGTCCCGGATGGTATTGTGCTTGTGCTCCAAGG
>JALOTR010000174.1 GCA_025457805.1 Akkermansiaceae bacterium
GTGACGGAAAACCAGCAATCCCGGATCACCGCGTTGCGGCAACTGTCCAGCGTCACGCCGTCGCCGCAGGGCGCCTCGTAGTCGTCGGGAACCCTGAAGCGCACCTTCTCGACCAGCACTTCCTCGCAGTTATAAATATGGAGGCTCCAGAACTGCGAGTTCATGAACGTGATGCCGCGGACTGTCACGTTTTTCGAATTCTCGATGAGGCCGAGTCGTGCGCGTGGCAGGTCGAGGTTGCGGAAGTTCTTGTCGGCCTTGATGCCTTTCCAGAACGCATCCCAGATCGGCCGTCCGTTGCCATCGAGCGTGCCCTCGCCGGTGATTTGCAGGCCGTCGCAGCCATCGGCATTGATCAGGGCGGGGTTGAAGCTTTCCGCGAAGTGCCCCTCGATCCGCGTGCGCCGTTCCGGGAAATGTTTCATGTCCGTCAGGCAGCGGAGGACCGCGCCTTTTGCCAGATGGAGGTTCACGCCGGGTTTGAGGAAAAGAGCGCCGCTCATGAAGACGCCCTCGGGGATTTCCACGGTGCCGCCGCCCTTTGCGGTGAGGGAGTCGATGGTTTTCTGAATGGCCGCGGTATCGATGGTCTCGCCGTCCCCCACTGCGCCGAAACGCGTGACCGGCACCCGTGCGTCCGCCGAGTCTTCGGCGTGGAGTGACATGGCGAGGCCGAGGGATGCGATGCTTAGGACAAGGGAGCGGATGGTTTTCATTGCGGATTGGGAAATCGGCACGGGTGGCAGTTACGGGGGGGAGAGGCGGGTTCGGGCTGATAGAAATATGCTTTTGGCGGTCCGTCCCGAAATCGCTTTCGAGGCGGGCCGGTGGGAGGGATCAGGGGAGTGAACTTCGGAATCCTGGATGAGTGGAATGTCAGCGCTCAGATCTTCACGCGTCCTTCCCAAGTCATCTTTTGATACGAATGTTGCGGAACTGGGCCTTCATCGGCGGCCCTGGATGCATCTGCAGCGCGATGACTCCGCGCGCCGCCGCAGGGGCGACGCGGTGGTCGGTGATTTCGCACATCGGTTTCCCATTCAGGGAAAGCATGATTTTCGGACCATGACAGACGATGTGGTAGGTGTTCCAGTCATCGGGTTTGTAGTGTTTCAAAAGTTCGGCCGCGTCGCCGATCGGTTCGACGGACTTTTTGCCGTCCGCAGTGAAAACCACCCTCTCCCCGCGCCCGGCGACAAGTCCATACTGGTGGTGATAAACAAATCCGATGAGCCTGCCGTCGCCGGACATGTCCACCTGATAGCCAAAGGTATCCCACTCCGGCAGTTCGGCGGAACGGATCTGGATGCCTGAATTGGCCTGTCCGCTGATCTTGAATTCAACAAGCAACTCGAAATCCGCAGGGGTATCGCCGCGCCACATGAGATAGTTGGGAGCGGCGCAGGGTTTTTCCGGGGTGCTCTCACTTGTGAGCGCATCGTCATGCACGGTCCACCAACCGGGTTTGCCATTCCATCCCGAAAGGCTGCGGCCGTTGAAAATCGGAACGAATCCCGGTTCGGCGGGCCACTCGGCGAGGATTTTTTCCGCAGCCTGGCTGACTCCTGAATCCTGGTTCCGGGATAGCATGCGGACTGCGGCGAGGGCCGTGGGGTCGCCATTCCTTCCGAGCACCCGGAGCAGGGCCATCCGAGGTGCCCCCCGCGTTTTGGCAAGTGATGCCGCCAGCTCGCCGCTGCAAGCGGACGGATCGGGCTGGCGCGCACAGATGGCCACGAGGGTGGCTTCCGCTTCGGCGGTGGTGTCAGGTCTCTCGAGGACTCGTACCACGCCCGGAATGTCGCCAGGTCCGCCAAGAACGCGCAGGGCCCTGAGGCTGGAACGCGCCACATCGGGTGATGCGGTAGCAGCAATTTCCAACAGCTTGGGAGTGACGTTTCCCATCCCACGCTGCTGGACAACCTCGATAAGGGTCGAGAGATTTTCAGGTTTGGCACCATCCAGCAGTCCTGCCACGACCGGGTCAGCCTCAGCGCCGGGAAAGCTTGCGATCGCCTCGATCGCCGCGCCGGCAATGGCAGGTTCCGGGTCACCTGTGAGTGCCGCCAATTGCGGCAAGGATGCCGAATCGCCAAGCTGTGCCAGGCTCTGAATGGCGGCCACGCGCAATGCCACTCCGCCCGTCTTGGTCCATGGGATCAAGGGCGGAACCGCCCCGGCATCACCACGATGGCCGAGGGCTCGCACGATCAGGAGTTGGGTGGCTGCGGGCGCGTCCGCCAATTCACCGACGAGCATTTCCGTCACCATCGCACCCGGCATTCCGGATGCGATGGCAAGTGCCGACGCGGCGGGGATATCCGTCTCGCCGCGAATGGCTGCCGCCAGCATGGGCAACCCTTCCGCGCCGCGGCTCCGGACCGTGCCGCCCAAGACCGCCGAACGCAGGTGAGGAGGAAGATCATGGATCTTTCCCAAGCGGTCATACACCGCACTGGCCTCTGACGGCGCGAGGGATTCCGCGCTCTTGAGCAATCCTTCCATCACAGCGGGTCGCAGTTCCTTGGCGACTGTGGGCAACGCCGCTTCCAAGGGAGGTATGGCCGCGCCGCCGAATTCCCCAAGACTGTGAACGGCCGCGCCCGCGACTTCCGGATCGGGATCCGTGAGAAGCCCGGCCAATGCAGCAACCGATCCCGGATGCCTGCGCACGCCCAAACTGTGAATCACACCCATCAGACGACGGCCCTTGACCTTGTCCAGTGCCTCTCGCAGCGAGTCATCCACCGCCGGGTCTTGGATCGTTTCAAGCGCGAAGCGGGCCATGTCGGAGAGCGCCTCATCCTCAAGCAGCGGAACGAGCACCGGTATGGCCTGCACGGTGCCGGAGCGCGCCAGTTCACGGCAGGCTGCGGATTTGTCCTGATGGGCGGCGCCCGAGCGGAGCACATCGAGCAGTTGCCTTTCCCCCGCGGCGCAGACCAGGCACGCTGACAAGAACAAACAGGCGAATGGGAATCTCATAGGTGAATTTGTGGCCAAGGGGTGAGACTCAGAAGGTGTATGGGGAACGCATCGCGCGGTTTCTCAGACGGTTGGCCTCGGGGTCGCCAACGAACTCCAATTTGACCAGATCGAATTTCAGGTTGCGTCCGAGCTTCTCACAGATATCAGCTGCGAGACAGATGCCCATGGAAAGCACCATCAGTTCGGGATGGGCCACGGTGTCGCGGCGGGTGCGGATGCAATCGAGGAAGTCCCGCACATGGTTGGTCGGGCGGCGCGTCCGGGCCGCATACTCCGCCAGAATCCGCTTGTAATCGTTCAACAGGGAGGGAGTGGAGACTTCCGGTTTCGTGTAGCCGTCGGCCGCGGCCGCCCAGCCTTGGTCGCCCTCGAAGCGCTCGCCGCAGGCACCACTCCAATATTGGCACGGGTCCCACACATTGCCAGCATGGCGGTAGAGCACCAGTTTCACTCCGTTCGAGAGGCGGGTCATCATCGTGAGACCGGGTCCTGCATACTCGAAATCAATCGAAGTGATTTTCCCTAGGTCGAGTCCGGCCAGTGCTTGTGCGACGGTATGCGCCCCCCACTGGGCGATGTCGGTGGCCATGTCCTCGTGGTTGTACCAATCGTTCTTGTGAACGTATGCGCTGTTGTAGGGCCGCCAAGCGCTGGGGCCCAGCCACAGGTCCCAATCCAGCTCTGTCTTCGCCGGCTCCGGTTCCGCCGGCAGCCACGGGCGCTTGAATCCGCCGCGCCAGCGGCAATCCGCATAGACCGTGTGGATGGTGCCCAAGCGTCCGGTGCTGGCCATTTCGATCGCGCCTATGTGGGGTGACTCGCTCAAGCGCTGGGATCCCATCTGATAAATGCGTCCGTGGCGGCGCGCGGTCTTTGCCACCTGCAAGCCTTCCGCAACCGTCAGGCAGGCCGGTTTTTCGCAATAGACATCCTTGCCCGCCCGCATGGCCAACACCGATGCGAGCGCATGCCAGCGGTCGCCCGTGGCGATCAGAACCGCCTCGACATCGGGTCTCTCGGCAAACAACTGGCGCATGTCGATGTAGGCGGCACAATCCTTGCTGCCGTTCGTTTCATCGACCATCCGCTTGGCCGCCTCACGTCGCCCTTTGTCCACATCGCAAACCGCGACGAATCGCACATCCGGCATGCTGAGCATGGCTCGAAGGTCGCCGGTGCCACGGCCACCCACTCCGATGGCTGCCATGTTGATGCGGTTGCTCGGAGCAACCGTTCCATCCCTGCCCAGCGCGCGCGCGGGAATGAAGGATGGCAGTCCAAGCGCTCCGGCGGCCAAGGCACCGCGATTCAGAAAACCCCTCCGGGTGATCGGTCGTCTGGATTCCGTGGCTTCGGCTTGCATGATGTTTCTGAATGTTGGGGACGGATCAGGCATTGCTTACGCAGAGGCGGATCGATATTTCTCGCGGACCGTAAACACGGGAAATGGGACGGAAGGGAGCTACGGTTCGGTCGTGACGGGAATCAAGGTGACCGGTCCCGTCAGTCCGGAAGGAGTGAGTGGCCAGGCGGAGGCGTCGAATGGCTTGTAGTTGATGTCCACGAAGTTGATATCATGGAATTTCCTCCAAAGGACGCCGCGTTGGTCGAGATCGCGGATGCGGTTGGCGGAGAGGTTGGTGACCTCGATGGCGAGCGTGTTCCCACCCGGCCGGAGCAGCTCGCCGAGGTCGATGCGGAAGGGATGGGCGACGACGATTCCGACGTGGCGGCCATTGACGCTGACACGCGCGCTCTCGCGGACATCACCGAGGTCGAGATGCCAACGGGTGGCGGAGGCGGACTCGGGCAGGGTGAAGGTGGTGGTGTAGCGCGCGGCACCGGCGAAGCGCTTGGTTTCGGGATCGTCGAGAGTGGTCCAGCAGACTGGGGATGCGAGCGTGGCGGGCGCGGGCAGGACCGGGCCGCCTTCGAGGAATTCGAGTTTCCATGGCCCGGTGACCGCGACCGGATCACCGGCCGGGCGGTGGGTCGGCCAAGGGACGGCCTTCGAGTCCGTCTTTTCCATGGCACGGAGGATGCGTGATTCGCCGGGCAGGAGTTGGAGGTGGACCTCGGCTTGCGGGCCTTGCTGGCGGATTCGGGCCTGGCCGATTGATCCGGTCATCGGGTTCATGAGGATGGCGGACCGGCACGGCGCGGCGAGCGGCACCCAGGCATCGACGGCACCGGCACTCTGGTTGGCGATGAAATAGGCGACCTCCACGGGGAGTTTGCGGCGGATGAAGCGGAGCTTGTGGTCCACCATCGGCTCGCGGGCGACGGCCGACTGTTGGAGGAGCTGCGCGAGGTCGTCGCCGAGGAGGATTTTGCCTTCACCGACGGCAGCGATGCCTTCGGCAAAGGAGAGCCCGCCGAACAGGTCGGCCAGTTGTTTCCGGCGCTTGGCGTGGTCATGCCAGCCGGGGACATCGCCCGGCAAGCGCCGCCACACGATGACGGTGGCTCCGGCACGGGCGAGATCGACGAGTTGGCGGGCGGTCTCGACCGGCATGAACCCGGCGGCGGGAACGAGGATGGTTTGATAGGTGGATCCGCCGCTGGTGACGAGTCGGCCATTCTTCGTTGCGGTGCGGGCGAGTTGGGCGTCGGACACGAAGTCGAAGGTGTGCCCGCGTTGGAGCAGCCAGCGGGCGGCTTCTCCGCAAGTGGTTTTGTCGATCCACTGCGGGTGGTGCACGCCGAAGCGGAGTTCGTTTTTTCCGCCGCTCATCCACAAGTCGTGGACCGGCCAGTAGAGCAGGATGTCGTTGTGGGGACGGCCTTGCTGGAGCACACTCTGGCAGCGGGTGAGATAGGCATTGAGCGCGGGCATGTCGCGGAAGATCGAGTTGCGCGCGTTGGCCTGGGTGGAGGCGTAGAACAACCAGCCTGGCCACTCTGCCACCTTGGGCGTGAAGCAGGTGCCGTGGTAATAAATGCCGTTGATGCCGGCGAGCAGCAGGCGGTCCATCTCGGGCTTGATGTGCGACAAGGCGGTGTGGAAATGCTCGCGAAGCCAGGTGAAACTCTCGGAAATGACCAGCGGATGCCCGGCGACATGGGCGGCGGAGGAGGCGAAGCGGATGACGAGTTCGCTCTGTGGATCTTTCGCGCACCAGCGCGGCTCGCGGCGGAAGCCGGGGATGTCGAACTGCCCTGCTCCGAAGACCTCGGTTTCCGGGATGGTGGCGGCGGCATACATGTCGAGCAGGTTGGCGGGCGAACCGTGGGCCTGCATGCGCAGTCCGCTGCCGCGCCCGGCGCACCAGGTGTTGATCGATGAAACGCACTCGATCAGGAGTTGGGACAAGGTTTCCCGGTAGTCGCTCAAGACGCGGCGGGCTTCCTCGGGGTCGCCTTGGCCGGCAAGCGCCGCGGCGTGGTCGTGGATGTTGTAGCCCCGCCAGGTCTGGAAGCGGGCGGGCAATTCGGGTGCCCAGTTGCCGGTGTTTTCAAATGAGTCATAGTAAAAGGCGCGCGGCGCGAGTCCTTCGCCTTCGCGGAAGCGCTC
>JALOTR010000175.1 GCA_025457805.1 Akkermansiaceae bacterium
GCCCTGCTTTGCCGGACTGGATGTAATCATGTGCTTGTGCGATCGAAGCGGCATTGCGGCGTTGGAAACCGATCTGCACCACGCGGTCACTTTTTTTCGCCGCCTCCACCATCGCCCGGCCTTCGCGGATGTCATAAGCGAGCGGTTTTTCGCAATACACATCCAGGCCCCGATCGAGTGCCGCAATGAAAGGCAGCGCGTGCCACTGGGGTGGTGTGGCGATGATGACGGCTTGCAGATCCGGATGTTTCAGCAAGTCCTCATGGAGCTTGTAAGTCTGCGGCGGCTTGCCCTGGAGTTTGGCAATCTCCGAAGCGGCTTGGGCAAGGCGCTCGCTGTCCACATCGCAGATCGCCACCACTTCCACGCCACCCACCTTGAAGGCAGCCTTCACATCCACCATCCCATACCATCCGCAGCCGATCAGGCCGAGCTTGAGGGTGGGTTTCCCCTCCGCAGCTTCGGCGGCCTGAATTCCGGATGCGGAGAGGGCGAGGACGGATGCGGCGGTGGTCCCGATGAATTGGCGGCGATGGATTGGCTTCATGGATGCCAAGGGATCTATGCCAAATCCGGGGCGGGTAAAACCTTAATCTCATCCATCCGTGCACCTTGGATCAACGCCGGCGGCGCAACAGGAGGCCGACACCGAAAAGCTTCACCGATCCCGCCCCGCTGGAAGGACGGGCCTTCTACCGCGTGTTCTTCAACATGCCGTGAACGGTGACCCGTCACTTTTGCACTGTCCATTTACCGGACTTGTGCTTGGTTACCAACATCCTTGTCCTGCCCTCCGCCGCATTCCGCAGCGGAGGGTAGTTTTTTGAAACCACCGATTCACCAACGCATGTTGCGCAACGTATTCAGGACTCTCCTTGCGATTGTCGGCGCGGCCGTCGTCCACGCCGCACCGGCCACGCTTGTCAGCGATTCGATCATTGATCCGCTTGCCCACAATTTTCCCACGGTGACATTCTCCGTGCCCACCGTGCACGGCGTGACCTTCCAACAGGACGGCATCACCACCTACAAGGGATGGCAATACGCCGCCTACTATCAGGGCAACACCTCCAACAGCAGCGGCAGGGTGGCCCTGGGCAGGAGGAAACTTCCCGACGGCGCATGGCAGACGCTGGTGTTGAACGACTATCTGTTCACCAATGTGGACTCCCACAATGATGTGGTGCTGGGCATTTGTGCCGGCGATGGGACCATCCATCTTTCCTTCGATCACCACGTGCATCCGCTGAGATACCGCGTCTCCGTTCCTGGCTTGGCCAACGACCCGGAAGGCACGGCTTGGAATGCGGCCCAATTCGGCCCCATCACCAACAAACTCATCCCGACAGGAGCATCCATGACGGCCGTCACCTATCCGCGCTTCATTCCCACTCCTGCGGGCAAGCTGCTTTTCACCTACCGCTTCGGCAGTTCCGGCGGAGGGGAAGAGATCCTTTATGAATACGATGGCCTCAACGGAGCATGGTCGCTGGTGGGCCAATACACCTCCAAAAGCGGTTCCTATACCGGAACCTTCGCTTCGGGCAACGATCGCAATGGTTATTTCGACAACACCTTGTTCGATGCCAACGGCCGTCTCCACGCCACCTGGTGCTGGCGGGAAACCCCGGATGCCAGCAGCAATCACGATCTGCTTTACGCCTACAGCGATGATGTGGGCCGCACCTGGAAAAATCAACTTGGCGCCACCATCGCAGTCTCGGGCAGCAGTTATATCTCAATCAACTCGCCGGGAACCATCGCCTGGCCGATTCCGCAAAGACGGAATTATATCAACAACAGCGCGATGACGGTGGACAGCGCCGGCCGCGTGCATGTGGTCGCATGGCAACTGCCTTCCGCATTGCCGGATCAGACGACATTCAGCACCTCGCTCACTTCCAACTCCCGCTTCATCCACTATTGGCGCGGCACGGACGGAACCTGGCGGCGAAACGAAACCAACCTCACCGGCACCCGCGCCAAGCTTGCTGCCGATGCGGATGGCCGTTTGTTTCTGATGTATGGAAACTCGGTCAACATCCAGATCGCCAGCGCCAATCCGGCAGCCGATCCGGAAGCGGCACCTTCTTCCAGTTGGAACGATTGGTCCACGATGACACTCTCCGGCGCACTTCCCGCTGGCAGGGCGAATGCGGTCAATATCATCCATGATACTCCACGTTGGGAACAGGACCGCATTTTATCAATCTATGCCCAGGAAACCAATATCTCGGGCACG
Source organism: Akkermansiaceae bacterium (assembly GCA_025457805.1). Taxonomy (GTDB): domain Bacteria; phylum Verrucomicrobiota; class Verrucomicrobiia; order Verrucomicrobiales; family Akkermansiaceae; genus Luteolibacter. The sequence goes on from JALOTR010000175.1 coordinate 2,243, forward strand.
GGTCCCACTCCATTGCATGTGCTCGATTACCATGTCTCCAAGGCCCCCGTATTGCCCACTCCCTTGCATGGTGCCGACATCATTGGCATCACTCCCCTCCTGTCGTGGACGGCCGGGCAGGAGGCGGTGCAACATGATATCTATCTGGGAACCGAGGCGGCGGCGATCACGTCCGCCACACCCGCTTCCCCATCCTATCTTGGAAGGCAAGGCACGACGTCGATATCGCCCGGCACCCTGTTGCCGGATACCACCTACTACTGGCGTGTCGATTCGGTGGATGCACAAAGCACCATCACCCCGGGCAAGCTTTGGTCATTCCAATCCGGCAATCTGCGCCCGATCCTTCTCCCCGGCAATTCAAGCCGTGGCCCGGGGACGAGTGCCACCTTCCGTGCGACGCTCACCCTGCCCGCAGTTACCAACACCGAAGTCACCCTCTATTGGGGCGAGTCCGATGGCGGGGAAACGATTGGCAACTGGCAGCATGCCGTGCCGCTTGGAGCTCTAACAGAAGGCCCGGTGGAAACCACCATCAGCTCCACCTCATCGAATGCCGTGCACTTCCGCTTCCGCGCGTCGAACATCCATGGCAGTTCATGGAGCCCGTCCTCTGCCGCGCTTCCCTCACTGGCTCCTTCCATCGTCCTGAATTCCGCCACCCGCTCTTATGGAGGCCGGGCATCTTGGAATGTGTCCCTCGATCTTAAAGACCCTTCGCTCCCGGATGGAGAAGTTATATTATATTATGGTACGGCGGATGGCGGCACCAATCCTGCCTCATGGCAGCAATCCGCATCGTTGGGAAACCAGCTACCCGGAAGCCATCAACTCGCCTTGGACGCCGCACCATCCGCAGCTTTTCACTATCGCTTCCGCCTCACCACCGTCCACGGGACTTCATGGACCGCCGCCGCCACTCCCTTGGCAGCCGGCACTGATTTATCCACCTGGAAACACAGCGCCCTTCTCGACCTCACCGGTTATGCGGGTTCGGAAACGCTGGTGGATTTTCCGCTGCTGGTTCGTTTGTCGTCTTCCACAGTCCCCGGCTTCGATGCCGCGGAACTTCTCTCGCCACCTTTCGGTGACCTGCGTTTCTCCACGGAACAGGGAGATATGTTATCCCATCAAGTGGAGACATGGAATCCGACCGGCACCTCCTCCGTGTGGGTAAAACTGCCCGCTCTTGCCGTGGGAACCAAACTGCGCGTCTGGTGGGGTATGGAAAACCAGTCGCCTCCCCTCCCATCCGCCACCTGGTCCTCGTTCAACGGCGTTTGGCATCTCAATCAAGACCTTGGCTTCGCCATGGATTCATCCGCCAATAACCTGACCGCCACTCCCACTGCCATCACCAATGCCACATCCGCCATCATCCCCGGGGCTGCGGCTTTCAATGGCACCAGCTCGACCATCACCATCGACAATGCCCCTGCTCTGAATCCCAATGCCATCTCGGTGGAGGCATGGATCCGGACCACGGCGACCGGAACCGTGGCCATCTTCAACAAGGACCAGTCAGCCGGAGGAACCAACCGCGTCTGGCAGTTCCGGCTCAATGCGGGCAAACCGGAGTTCATTGTTTTCAACGCCACAGCCAGCGCCACTGTGGCCTCGGCGGACTCGATCAATGATAACAATTTTCATCATGTCTGTGGCACTTGGGACGGCTCCCAAATCCGGATGTATGTGAATGGGATTCTCAAAGGCAGCACCGCACTCAGCGGCACACTCAGAACCGGACAAAGCAACCGCGCATTCATCGGCCGTGGCGAAAATAACTCACCTGCCTTCTTCCCGGGCTCCATCGATGAGATACGGCTCTCGCCTGTCGCGCGGTCCCTTGATTGGGTCCGCGCGACCTGGGACAGCCAACGACCGACCGCTACTTTCATCACCGCCAGCCCCGCTCGAAGCCCAGATCTCGATGCTGACCACTTGCCGGATGCATGGGAGATCGCATGGCTGGGCACCATCTACGGCGAGGACGATTCCGATCACGACGGCATGGCCGCTTTCCTCGAATACGCACTCGGCACCAACCCCGCCTCGGGTGACGAGCCATCGCCCATCACTTATCTCCCTGCACATAACTCGATCCCGGGCGAATTCGTCTATCCCCAACTCGCTGGCGGAAGCGGCACCATTGGCACCACTTATCAGTCCGGCGGCTTGACCTATCGGGTCGAAGTTTCATCCGACCTCATCACCTGGCACTCCGGCCCGGCCGTCATCGAATGGACCAACCGCCGCGAAACCCTGCCCGGCGGCATGGAACGCGTGGGCGTCAGAGTCATCGATCCCACACTCAGCACCTCATCGCAGATTTTCCACCGGGTGCGGGTGACGGCGGATTGATCTGAAGTTAACGGACTCGTTGTTTCTCACTTCTCACTTCCCAGAAGCCAGTCCGCGACAGCTTCCACGTCCTTGAACTCCGGAACCCACGCGAGTTCTGCGGGGAGATCGGTGGTGAATTCGCAGCGCAGCCGCACCGGGTGGGCTCCGGAATCGATCGCGGCATGCTGGTTGTAAATGCGGTCATCGACGAGGATGGTTTCGTCCGGCTTGAGATCATATTTTTCATAACAGGCCCGGAGCCGGTCGATCTTGGCCGTGTCGTGCATGAACTCGCCGTGTTGTACGCATTCAATGGTCAGGAAGTCGGTCACCGGCGCAAGAATGTCGTTGAGGTAGGCAGTCTTCGCCTCCACATCGAAGGTCGCCGACATCGTGAACTGGCGGTAACCATGATCGTTCAGCCGCTTGAGAACCTCGATCACCTTCGGATAGAGCGGACGATTCCGGAAGAAGGCCTGGTCGGCACAAAAGTCCCGGTCCATCTCTGCCCCGAGCTCCGGGTGCGTCTTGAGCTCCAGCGCGCCATACTCCGGAATGATCGGCAGAACTTCCGGCAGTTGCTCCCATTTCAACCCGGCATAACGAGCCCGATACTTCGGATGGCTTGTTAGGAAATGGAAGTAAGCGTAGTTCAAATCCGCAAGGACTCCGTCGACGTCCCAGAAGATGTTTTTGATTTGGCGAGGATTCATGGCGTGGAAGGTGCCGAGAGTTGTCGGAAACGGTCCATTGGAAAAGACTTTATGGGAATCGGTCCCAGGGCGTTGCCCGGGGCCGGCGCAGTGTCGCACCTTTGGTGCTCTTCCGGGGCAAAGCCCCATCCCGAGCCAGCCTGGGGCAAGGCCCTAGGTCTGGCCAACAGAAGATATTCGAGGGCTGAAGGCCCGGTCTAACCGTTGCGCGGCGTTTGGGCCGGGCCGTTGGCCCTTGATGGATGTGTGATCGCGTTACCCAGGGCGTTGCCCTGGGCTGCCTTAGGGCCGCACCTTTGGTGCTTAAGATTTGGCGTTTTGGTGCCGCACCGTTGGTGCTCTGGAGGGGCAACGCCCTGGCTAGGGCAACGCCCTAGATCAATCCCACACGTATCGTTCATCGAAAGGGACGTTGTGGCGTTTGAGGAATGCACGGTATTCTTCCTGGAATGTTTTCTTGCGATGGTGTTCGCGTTGGTTGGCGATGTATTAGCGGACGGTTTCGACATTGGATTCGGAAACGGCGAAAGCACCGTATCCGGATTGCCATGCGAATGTGCTGAATGGTGCCCCTTGGGTTTTGATCCATTTGGAGGAGGATTTTTTGACGTCCTCGACGACTTGGCTGATAGAGACGGTCCGGGCGAGATCGAAAAGCAGGTGAGTGTGGTCTTCGACGGAATTGATGAGGACGGGAGCGCAGTTGAGGTTTTGCAAAACGGTAGCCATGTATGCGTGCAATGTGTCGCGGATGTCATCGTTGAGGACGGGTTCACGGTTTTTCGTGCTGAAGACGAGATGAATGTGAAGGCGGGCCAGGGATTGGGGCATCGTTTGGGTCGCCCTTTCAGGGCTTTGGATGTTGGGTGGGATTCGTTCCCAGGGCGTTGCCCTGGGCTGGCTTGGGATGCCCCGTTGGGGCGGATGTGTGGGTTTTCTTTTGGTGGATTTCCAAGAGCAACGTCGCAGGGCCGAATCCCGGGCTTGGTTGAGGGACAATAAGATCCCTTCTCCTCAGGCTTCTGCCAGGACCTCGCGCATGATCGTTTCCAAGTCCTGGACGACGGCGGGCCAGGAGAGGGACTCGGCGGTTTGGCGGGCTTGGTGGCCGAGGCTTTGGCGGAGGGTGGGATCGAGGAGGTTTTGGGCGGCCTGGAGATATGCGGCTTCGTCGGACTTGGGGACTTTGAGGCCGTTGTGG
>JALOTR010000176.1 GCA_025457805.1 Akkermansiaceae bacterium
CCGCCGATGAACTCGGAATCATCCTCGCCGCTGAAGAATCCCACCGTGCCGGACCATTTTCCCATCGCGGCGTCCAGGGTGACACCGGTCGGGCGATTGTTGGCTCCGTAGAGTTTGTTGGCGATGGCGGAGCGCTCCACGGTGTAGATTTCCTTGGAAGACATGTGGACTTCCTCAGTCATGTTGAATTTGAAGCGGCCGTAGTTGAGCTTGAGCACATCGAGGGAGCCGGCACCGAAGGCTTTCTTGATGTCGAAGCTGAAAACCGCCTCATCGAAGGTGTCGTAGCCCCAATCGAGGTCATTGCCTGAGGGGCGGCCGTCGTTGACCATGTTCAGCTTGATGTTGGCGCTGAAGAACTTGAGGAAGTCGATCTTGGATTCGAGTCGGACCCGACGGTAATCGTCGTAGGTGTCATTGAAATCGCGGCCAGTGGCATCCTCGCCGTCGAGGTATGCGGCCTGGTATTGGAAGCGGCCGCCGATTTGGAAATACTGGAGGATGGGGTTCTCGGCATTTTTGTAGAGAGTGCCGGGCTTGTTTTGGAGCCAATCGCACCAGTCTCCGGAGTTGGAGGGGGCTGCGGTGGCTGGGGCAGTGGTTTCCTGGCCTGCCTGGGCGGATGTGGCCTGAAGACCGAGGGCCAGGCCCATGGCGATGGGGAATTGGATTGCGTTTTTCATGGTTGTTGGTGTTCCGTGACGGAATCGACACACGTTTAGATGGCGAATCCGTCACATGCGGAGGTGATTTCTGTGACAGCTTTGTCACAAAGCGTGCAAGTTGGAAATCCGGGCCTTCCGCTGGCGATTCTCTGTGGGGAGGCAGTCATATTGGGTTTCATGGGTGTTGAGGGACGCTGATGCCTGAGAGTCTGGGGTGTTCCAAGCGCTGGGAAAATCCCGGTTTGGTCACAATTGTGTTCCATTTGGCGGTTTCCTTGGAATCCGCGCTTTCCCAAGTACAAAGACGAATGGACCGATAGGTAAGTTCGCGGATTTGGTGGATTTCGAAAGTGACAATTGTGTCACAATCGAATCTTTGATGGGGGCAGCCGGATTACCGTTATTCAAACCGTCTCGGGGAGTTCGATCCCTGAAAACCCCATACAACGACCATGAAATCGACAGCCATCAGCCTCGCGGCCGCCTTCTGCGCGGTCCTTCCATCCTTTGCCGAGCAATCCCATCTCGATCCAGCACTCCCTGATTACAAGGCAGTGAGCGGAGTTTCCGGGAACCTGAACTCGATGGGCTCAGACACCCTCAACAATCTCATGACGCTTTGGGCGGAAGGTTTCAAGAAGGCGTATCCGAACGTCAACATCCAGATTGAAGGCAAGGGTTCCTCGACCGCGCCGCCTGCCCTGATCGAAGGCACCGCGCAGATTGGTCCGATGAGCCGGCCGATGAAGGCGGAGGAAATCGATGCATTTGAGAAAAAGCACGGCTACAAGCCCACGGAAGTGAAGCTGGCCATCGATGCGCTTGCCGTTTTCGCCCACAAGGACAACCCGCTCAAGGGCATCACGATGAAGCAGGTGGATTCCATTTTCTCCAAGACCCGCAAAAAAGGCGGCGATGACATTTCCGAGTGGGGTCAACTCGGGCTCGACGCCTGGAAGGGCCGCCCGATCTCGCTTTTCGGCCGCAATTCGGCTTCCGGCACCTACGGGTTTTTCCAGGAGCACGCCTTGAGCAAGGGCGACTTCAAACCGACCGTCAAGGAGCAGCCTGGTTCCTCGGCCGTGGTGCAGGGCATCGGTGCGGATCCGTATGCGATCGGTTACTCCGGCGTCGGCTACAAGACTTCGGGGGTTCGCGCGCTTCCCGTCGCCGGAGATGACGGCACTTTCTACGATGCAAACTACGACAACGCCCTGAGTGGCGACTATCCGCTGGCTCGTTTCCTCCTGGTCTATGTCAACAAGAAGCCGGGTCAGCCCCTCGACAAGCTGACGCTGGAATTCCTGAAATACGTGCTCACCAAGGAAGGTCAGGCCATCGTTGAAAAGGACGGCTATTTCCCCATGCCTGCTGAAGTGGCGGCGGAGGTGGTGCAGTCCCTCGAGAAGTAATCGTCTGTTTCTCCGGCGTGGTCCGCGAAGCAAGCTTGCCTGCCGATATCCGGCTGAGATAGCTTGCCGCGGGCTGCGCTTTTGCCGTGGCTTCCCTGACAATGCCGGAAATTCCCCAACATCCTGATCCGAAACGATTTGAAGTATCCCGGGCCACCTTGTGGTTCGATATTTTCATGGGCTGGCTCATCCGCTTTGGCGGGATCGGGGTGATTCTGGCGGTGTTCGGCATTTTCTATTTTGTGGTCAAAGAGGTGGTGCCCCTGTTCCGCACCGCCCATGTCGAGGTGGCGGGCAAGATTGAGCAAGGGACCGTCCCGGCCGTGCTGGGCATCGATGAATGGGGCGAAATGCCATTCCTCTATGATGGCGGCGGCAAGGTGGTGTTTGTGGATTTCGAAACCGGCGCGCGGCGGGATATTGAAGTCGCAGGGCTCGCCGGGACCAAGGTCACCGCACTGGCCTACGATGCGGCCCACCACCGCGTGTCACTCGGATTGGAGGATGGACGGGTGGGTTCGTTTCTCGTCGAGTATGAGAAAAAATTCGAGGCCGATGGGAAATCCACCATCGAGCCCAAAGTGACGCTTGAGCCATGGTTTTCGCTCGCCAACGGTGCGGGGCCTGTGACGGCAGTGAGTTACGGCGATTCCGGAGCCGGGCGGGTGATCGTCGCCAAGCGCGGCGAGGGAGCGGCTTCCACGGTATCCATGCTGCGGCTCGGGATGAAGCGCAGCCTGGTGGGCAAGGGCAAGCTCTCGCTGGTTGAAGAGGCGGACATCACTCCGCAGCTTGAGGCGGAGGCGAAGTTCATCCGGGCTTCCCAAAACGGCGCGATGGTCCTCATCGCCTGTGGCAATGGCGGGGTGCATTATTTCCTCGCGGACGCCAATGGCATCTCGAAACGCCAGAGTTTCAATCCATTCGGCAGCGAGCCCCCGGCACAAATGGATTTTCTCTTCGGTGGCGTGTCACTGGTTCTCACCAGTTCCAAGGGAAATCAGCAGCAGTGGAGCCTCTATCGCAAGGACGAGAAGGCGGAGAGGTTGTTTGGAAAAACGAAGGCCTTCCCTGATCTCGCGCCCGGCAAGGTTCTGTTCGCGGCGAGCCAGCGCAACCGCACTTTCCTCACCGGCTCCGGCCGTGACCTGTCCATCCGCCACAGCACCTCGGGTGCCGTGCGTTGGGAGGGCAGCGTGGATCTGGACCCCGCCGCTGCCATCCTGGATGCCAAGGGCGAGCATTTCGTGGTCGCCTCCGCCACCGGCGAGGCACGGCGTTTCTCGATCCACGATCCGCACCCGGAAGCCGGCTGGCGCGCCTTCTTCGGCAAGGTCTGGTATGAGGGCGGCTCCGGCCCGCTCTATCAATGGCAATCCACCGGCGGATCGGATGATTTCGAGCCGAAGTTCTCGATGGTTCCTTTGATCTTCGGATCGCTCAAGGGGACCGCTTATGCTCTGCTGTTTTCCGTTCCCATCGCCCTTCTTGCCGCGGTGTTCTCCGCCGCGTTCCTGCCCTTGGAAATCAAGCGCGTGGTCAAGCCGGTGATGGAAATCATGTCCTCGCTTCCCTCGGTGGTGCTCGGCTTCCTCGCCGGACTCTGGCTCGCGCCCATTCTCGAAACCCGCGTGCCATCCGTCATGATGATGGTGGTGATCGTGCCCCTTACGGCATTGCTTGCTGGCTGGCTTTGGTGCCGCCTGCCCATCGCTTTCCGAAACCGCTTCCCCGCAGGCTGCGAGTGGTGGGTGGTCCTGCCCTTCCTCGCCATCGCCGGCTGGATCGGCTGGTCGCTGGGTCCATGGGTGGAGTCGCTGCTGTTTGTTTACAAGGATCTGGCCACCGGCAAGGAGATCGCGGATTTCCGCCTCTGGTGGCCGCAGGCGACAGGGATCGCATTTGAACAACGGAACTCGATGGTCCTTGGATTCATGATGGGCTTTGCGGTGATTCCGGTGATTTTCACGATCGCCGAGGATGCGCTTTCCAATGTTCCCAAGTCCCTCACCGCCGCCGCCGCCGCGCTTGGAGCCAATCGCTGGCAAGTGGTTTGGACGATCATGCTTCCGGTCGCATCGGCGGGAATCTTCTCCGCCTTGATGATCGGCTTCGGCCGCGCCGTGGGCGAAACGATGATCATGGTGATGGCCACCGGCAACACTCCGGTGACCGACTGGAATATCTTCAACGGCATGCGCACGCTCTCCGCCAACATCGCCGTCGAGCTCCCGGAAGCCCCCGTCGGCTCCACCCACTATCGGGCACTTTTCCTCGGCGCGGTGGTGCTTTTCGGCATGACCTTCGTCATGAACACCATCGCGGAACTCCTGCGCCAACGCCTCCGCGAACGCAACAAGATCGTCTAACCGATGTCAGCCTCCTCCCACAAACCGGCGGAATCATTCGCCACCACGGGTCGCTCGCGCAATGGCGAGCCATGGATCTGGCTGACCGCAGGCGGCCTCACCTTGGGCGTGTGCATGGCACTCGGCCTGTTTCTTCTCATCCTGATCCAAGGCATATCTTCCTTCTGGCCGCGCCACATTGATCTGATGGAAGTTTCCAACAACGGAACCATTGAAAAAATCGCGGGTTATGTCACCCAGGAAACCATCCGGCGCGATGCCAATGGAGTGGATCACAAGGAAATCCAGGTCTTCCGCGGCAACAAGGACCTCAATGGCGAGGCCTTCAAATTCATCGACCGCGCCACCATCCTCAAAACCACCCGGCCGGAATCCTTGCTGCTTGTCGAGCGCCTCGAATACGGCCCCGCCATCGTCGAGGGGGTGGCCATGGAAACTCCTGCCGGGCGCACGGAGGTCAGTTCACCGGATTTCGAGGCCTTGCTGGCCAAGGCGCTCAGCGATGGAAAGCAGGCGCGTGAGGAATTGCTGGTGATCGAACGCAAACAAATCGGTGCCATCAGCCGTGAACTCGAAGCCCTCTCCGTTGCGGAGAGAAACAACAAGGTCATTGCCGAAGTGGCAGCCAAGCGGCGTGCGGAACTCCAGACATCCTTCGATCAACTCCAGGCGAAAGCCACCGCCATCCGCGCCAAGCTGGCAGAGGCGAAGTTTCTTGCGAAAACCGCCGATGGTCGCGAGGTGTCTTTCCCAGCGGGAACTCTGTTAGGTGTCTTTGCCTCCAATCGCGAGTCCTTCTTCGGCAGGCTGGGTGAAATGTTCCACCGCATCGGCAAATTCCTCCGGGAAGACCCTCGCGAAGCCAATACCGAGGGCGGAGTGTTCCCTGCCATTTTCGGAACTGTGCTGATGACCCTGGTGATGAGCCTGTTTGTCACTCCGTTCGGAGTCATCGCCGCGATCTATCTCCGGGAGTATGCCAAACAAGGCATCCTGGTCCGGATCGTTCGCGTCTGCGTCAACAATCTCGCCGGGGTGCCTTCCATCGTTTTCGGAGTCTTTGGTCTGGCGTTCTTCGTTTACTTCGTCGGTGGTGCCGTCGATCAATCATTCTATTCGGATAAACTTCCTACTCCCACCTATGGCACACCGGGAATTCTATGGGCCTCGTTGACCTTGGCCTTGCTCACACTTCCGGTTGTGATCGTAGCCACCGAGGAAGCACTTTCCGCCGTGCCCCGCGGGGTGCGGGAAGCCGCCCTTGCCTGCGGTGCCTCCAAGTGGCAGACGATCCAGCGGGTGGTGCTTCCCGCTTCGTTGCCGGGAATTCTGACAGGCGTCATCCTTGCCATGGCCCGCGGTGCCGGTGAGGTGGCACCGCTGATGCTCGTCGGTGTGGTGAAGCTCGCCCCCACGCTCGCCATTGATGATATTGCTCCTTTCATTCACCCGGAGCGCAAGTTCATGCATTTGGGATTCCATATCTATGATCTTGGATTCCAGTCTCCGGATGCCGAGGCGGCCAAGCCCATCGTCTATGCCACGGCCCTGCTTCTGATCGTCGTCGTGGTGAGTCTCAACCTCACCGCCATCATCATCCGCAACCGGCTCAAGAAACGCTTCGCCACCAGCAGCTTCTGAAATGAACGACGCCGCGTCATCTCCCGTTCCTACATCCCGCCCGGACTTCATCCAGGTGGATCATTTCAGTTTCCACTACGGTCCCAAGCAGGCGATCTTCGATATCGACATGGCCATTCCGGAACATCAGGTCACCGCACTCATCGGGCCTTCCGGTTGTGGCAAGTCGACCTTGTTGCGCAATCTCAACCGCATGAATGACCTCATCGACGATGTCCGTCATGAGGGCGACATCCGCATCGATGGCACCAGCCTTTACGATCCCTCGGTGGAGGTGATTTCCCTCCGCAAGCGGGTAGGCATGGTGTTCCAGAAATACAATCCCTTCGCCAAGTCGATCTACGAAAACGTCGTCTTCAGCCTGCGTGTGGCCGGACGCTCCAACAAGGCACTG
>JALOTR010000177.1 GCA_025457805.1 Akkermansiaceae bacterium
AGCGTGCTGCAAGAATCGGCATGGCGGGAGAAATCGAAACCTCCGATCCGCAACATTCCCACTCGGAGCTTGTCGGCGAAGGTGCCCACCGGATTGAAAACCCCGCTCAGACCGTCGATGGGATGGTGGAAGGGATCTGCCACGCGGTGCCATTTTCTCCCATGGCGCACCATGGCGCCCGGATAGAATCGGCGGAGGTCTAGGGACGCATAATCCAGCAATCGCCGCGCCTCGGGATAGGCGGTGAGCAGCACCTGGAATCCACGATCCAAACGATAGCCTTCATGAAGATCGGTCGCCACGCGGCCACCCACGCGGTCCGCGGCTTCGCAAATCACATAGCTGCTGCCTTTGGCATGCAATTCACGGGCGCAGGCCAATCCTGCGAGCCCCGCGCCGATGATGATGGTGTCCACATTTTCCGGATTAATCATGATGGCAAAAGTTTATCTAACAAAACAGCCGCCGCCGCCCATCCGGAGCAAGCCGCTCCTTCCACTTTGGGCCCGGCGAAGGCATCGCCAGCCATGACAAGCGGCGGATGTGTATTCATGACCATGCAAGGTTCCGATTCCACCTGGGTCGGCTTGCTGTAGCGCCAGCCATGCACCTGGAAGTCGATCACGTTTGATCGGACCCATGGCTTGATCGCTCGCAGAAGAAGAGCGGCGACCTCCTCACGATCGGCATCCCAATGCTGTTGGCTGAACTCGGGACTGGCATGAATTGTCAAACATGGAATTGGAGAGATCCCCTTGAGTTGATTGTCCGCAAGCCAAGAAACCGGCCCCTCCTCAAATGCCATCCCGCCCGGTGACGACAATCCGCTCGGGCCATCCAGCACGGCCAACACAGCGAGGCAACACTCATAGGAACTTGCCGATAGGCGGGATTTTAAATCCGGCGGCATCTGGAAATTTCCTGAATCCAACAAGGCCATCGATTGCGGGATCGGTGGTGTCAAAATGATCGCATCCGCCCGGATGGATGCGCCGCCTTCGAGAGTCACATGCCATGATTCGCTCTCGCAGCGGATCGACTCCACCCGCTTTTCCAGGCACACCTCGATTCCACGAGCAAGGTGCTTCGGCAGAGCGGTCATATCAGGAACACCGCGCCAGCGGGGATTTCCCATCGCGCCGGGTGAAAAGCCGCGACACCACTCTTGGAGCGTGCCCTGGTTACCGCATTCCCGTGTGATTTCGCAAAACCGCTCGCTGCGGGCCGTGATGAATTGGGCTCCATGATCGAACACCGCCTCGCCGATCCTGCGGGAAGCCATGCGCCCGCCGAGATCGCGGCCCTTATCCACCACCCGCACCTGTTTTCCCGCACCCGCAAGATCCGCCGCCGCAGCCATGCCACTCATGCCAGCTCCGATCACAAGAACTTCGATGTGGCGATCTGATGGCGGTGGCATGATTCAAGGAACTTCGATTTCTCCGTGCGGGATGCTAGATCAATTCTCCGCCAGCTCAATACTTGCGGCGATTTATTCCCACCCTGCGGGACTTGTCGAATTGCGGATGGAATTGCGTTCGGATCGGGCTACCCTCCGGACGTGCATGTTCTCGTCACAGGAGCCAACGGCTACATCGGCATCCGGTTGATCCAGTCGCTGCTGGAAGTCGGCCACGAAATCACAACCGTGGTTCGCGATCGCCGCCGCTTCCCTCTCGGAAACTTCGGGGGCACGGAGCAGCAACTCCATCTGGTGGAAGCGGAGTTTCTCGATGCCGCGAGCATGCAGGCGCTCCCCGCCCATGTGGATGCCGCGTTCTATCTGATCCATTCGATGGGTTCCGGCGGGGACTTCGCCCGCAAGGAAGAACAATGCGCCTCGAATTTTTCCCAAGCCGCAAAGAGCCTCGGCTGGAAACGCGTCATCTACCTCGGCGGTCTCGCTGCCGACGAAGGCCCGCTGTCCGAGCATCTGTCATCGCGTCGGAGGGTGGAGGAAATTCTCTACGAATCCGGAGTGCCGCTCACCGTGCTCCGGGCATCGATCATCGTGGGATCCGGCTCGGCTTCGTTTGAAATCATCCGTGACCTTGCCGAGAAATTGCCCGTGCTCGTCACGCCGCGCTGGGTGCACACGCATTGCCAGCCAATTGCCATTCGCAATGTCATCGATTATCTAACAGCCATTCTGAAACATCCGGAAACCGCCAACGCCAGTTATGATATCGGCGGACCGGAAGTGATGAGTTATCTCGATCTCATCAAAGGCTACTGCAAGGTCCGCGGGCTCAAGCGCATGTTCCTTCCCACCCGTCTGCTCAGTCCGCGCCTTTCGTCTGGCTGGCTTTGCCTGCTCACGTCCACCTCGTTTCCACTGGCACGCAGTCTTGTGGACTCGCTGACGCATGAGACCGTGTGTCATGACATGAAAATCCGCGAGTTGATACCGCTGGAGCTTTTGAGTTACCGCGAGGCCGTGGAGCGGGCCCTGGCGCGCATCGCCCAGAACCATGTGCCATCGAGTTGGATCGATTCGCTGGCGGCGGGCACCTTGTCGCCGCGATTGTTCGATGCCATCAAGGTTCCTGAACACGGAGTGCTCAGAGACTCCCGCGTCGTGCCGCTCACCGCACCCAGTGAAGATGTCATTTCCCGCATCTGGTCGCTCGGCGGCAGCAACGGCTGGCCCTCCATGAACTGGGCGTGGAACCTACGCGGCGTGTCCGACAAACTCGTGGGCGGCATCGGCATCCGCCGTGGCAGGCGTCACCCCGAGGACCTGCGGGTGGGCGATTCGCTGGATTTCTGGCGCGTCCTGCTCGCCGATCGGGAAAAAGGCCGCTTGATCCTTTTCGCCGAAATGAAACTCCCGGGAGAAGCCTGGCTGGAATTTTCCATCGAAGACCACCCGCCGGGCCACCCCGTCCTCCGCCAAACCGCCACCTTCCGCCCCCAAGGGCTGCTCGGCAGGCTCTACTGGCTGGCGGTCCTGCCATTTCACTGGATCCTCTTCCCCCGCATGGCCCGCAAACTCGCGGCTGGAAAACTGCCGGAGTGAGGGGGCAGCGCTCCGATGAGCAATGAATCGCCTTGCCAGCGGAGATGGCCGTGGCTTATGACTTCGCGCCCCGTGAGGAAGGAACCAAGCAGCTCCCAAACGACTGCCTGAACCTTCCCGCATTCAACAAGGGCCTGTAGCTCAGCGGTTAGAGCAGGGGACTCATAATCCCTTGGTCGTGGGTTCGAACCCCACCGGGCCTACCTGATGACAATCAACAGGTTATGAGCTCACACACCAGATAAACCCAGGAATCAGTAGATCGCGTCCCTGCGGGCACGAATCTCATCCGGAGTCAGTGGGCGATTGTAAATTGCCACCTCATCCATGCCTCCCCTGAACAATCGGCGCATGCTGGGAGGCGCGCCGAATTCGGGGGTCAGGAGCCTGCCCAACAGCACATGGTTTGGCCCGATAAGTTGATCAGTGGCAAGCACGATTTCGTTCACCAATTCTCCATCCACGAACAGCTGAAGCTGATCGCCTGTCCGTTGCACCACCAAGTGTGTCCACTTGCAGGGCACATAAATTCTTTTGGAGTTCAAGTTCACGCCGAGGGAAGGTCCGGGAGGCCACCGGTGAAGAAACCGGATGTTGCCCATCTCCTGTTTGTTGGCACAAACCTCCACCACCATGCTGTGGTTATTATGGGGCAGAGGTTTATTGCTGTTGAGCAAGGCAACCAAGGTCGAGTTCGAGAAGTTTTCCGCCTCGAACCATAGCTCAATGGCATAACCATTCTCGACGGAGGGAGTCCACGGAGAATCGAGCATCAGGAGTGTATCCGGATCCGCACGGTCACCGGGAAAAAGCAACGAACGGTTTCCCGTAGAATGATGGCGGAAACCAACATCCCCAAGAATTCGGAATGCCGGACCTCCGTCGATCTCGTTGGGCAGCATCCCTGATGAGTCTTCCTGGAAACGCCAGTAGCCCCATGGCTGCGATGCCAGAATGAGATCGCGGTAGCTATCCGGAATATCCAATGGAACCAACTCGGCCGGCAGCATGGTGGTGAACTCCTCGGGCAATGCCTTGATGCTGAGAGGGCTCTCCATATCCTGATCCACCCGGACGGCCTGGGACTCCCCGATCGTGGTGCTGATGGTGCCTCCAATCTTCTTGTTCTCCATGAACACATCCGCCCTGCCATCGAAAACCATGACATCGGTTGGCAGATCCGGGGTGACGTTCAGTGCAAACTCGGTTCCCCGGTCCACCACGGTGCAATGCGGAGAGTTCACCACAAATCCCTCTGCGCCGAGAGGAACCTGAACCCTGAGCTTGCCACGCAGACAAACGAGTTCATCGACGCTCCTGAGATCGAGTTCCAAAGGTGCCTCTGCGGAAACGGTGACACCGTTCAGAAAAGAGAAAGAAAGCCGCCCCGAACTGGCCTTCAGCCTTCCCATTTCCAGCAATTGCCCGGCATGACTCGGTGCATTGTCCATTTCCCACTTCACATCCACCGCACCCAGCAGCACGGCAATGGGAGCATTTCCCGCGGGAAACTCCTTTCGTGCAATGAAGCCTCCTTGTGGTGAGGGATGGAGGATGAAATACGCAAGCACCAGACTCAACAAAATGACAGCAGCCAAAGCATACCGGATCCCGAAGCCGCCAAACCATTGTCGCAGCGGAGCCTCGGGCGGCTGACTGCGGATGCGTTCCATGACCAAAGCCGAAAACTCGGATTCTCCCATCCGGCTGACAGAAGGGGCTTTCATCTCCTCTTCATTTCCCCAACCCAGCGAGTCAGACACCCTCAGCCACCGCGGCGCAGCGTAGTGGACGGTCTTGAGTTCGGAAAGGATGGTGACTTCCTCCGCGAAGCGCGCGCGGAACTCTTCGTTCTGCCGGAGCTTGTCGAGTAAAACGAGTTGGCGGGCATCGTCCACATCGGCTCCATGCCAAGCGGCTAGCAAGTCTTGTAAGTCCTGATCGATCATTGTGCGAATTCCCGGCTTACACAGTCCTTCAGCAGCTGGTGTGCCCGCCAGTGTATCTGATAAATGGCATTGACGGAAGTGCCGAATTCCGTCGCGATTTTGGTAGGTTGCTCCCCGTCCAAGCCAGCCCGCACCGCCCTCCGCATCCGTTCCGGAAGCTTGGCAACACAACGCAGCAGCATTTCGATCTCCTCGCTCCGGTGGGAACTTGCCGCCACATCCAGTTCCTTCTCGGCGATTTCCGCCACCTCCCCACGGAAACGATCCAAAGCACGACTCCGGCGTCCCGAGCTGCGAAAGTGCATCTTGACCAGATTCCGCGCGATCCCACGGAGCCATGCACCGAAATCCGAATCCCGCTGGAACGTCGATAGCTTGCGGAAGGCGATGATGAAAGTTTCCTGGGCCAGGTCGTCCGCATCGTCCATGTGATAGACCTGCCCTGCGAGGAAGCTGCGCAGGGGAAGTCCGTGGGCCCGGACGATGAATTGATACGCATCCACCTGTCCGGCGGAAATGCGATCAAGGACAGCAGCTAACTCTTCAGCATCCATCACCCCTAGAACTGCCGCAGACATCCCCATCTCTCGCGGAAACTTCAAGAAATTCGGCCCACCGGCAAACGAATGGAAAAATCCAGTAAGAAGCCTGGAAACATCGGCAAACCAATCACCGGGCAGGTTGCCCTCTCAAAAGTCCAAAACCTGAAAAATCCAATGCATTCCAAATTCCCGACATCAGGACTCCGCTCAGGCCCGAACCAGTCCAGCCCCAACGTCTCCAGATGATATCGATTCATGAGGCCAGAAAATCCACAGGAGCATCGTGGAAAAATGAGAGGGTTCCCATGCGTCGGCAGATTCCTATCAAGAGAAATTCTTTGAAGTCATCAAAAACCCATTCAACCCATGAAACCTCTGACCCAGTTCGAACTTCCGAATCGTCCACCCAACCCAGGCATTCGGCCGCGCCAAAGATTGTCCGCCCATTGGGCATACCGGCCCCGCAAGGGCTTCACACTGACCGAAGTGCTCGTGGTCATCACCCTCATTGTGGTGCTCGCGGCACTCACCTTCCTGTTCGTCTCCAAGGCGCGCGAAAATGCCCGCAGAAGCGCTAGTGTTTCAAACCTTCGCCAATTCGGCGTGGCATTCAATTCCTTCGTGGGAGACAATTCCGGATGCCTGCCCGCGCCGCGCTACGGCAGCAGGTATTGGCCCCACACCATGTGGCCCTATTTGTCGTCTTTGGAGGTCTACCTCGTGCCGGATACGCCAAACCGCCCAAGACCCGCCAATTCTCCGGAAGTCTTGGACGGCTATTTCGATCTTCCGGACAGATCCGCACAAACTCCGGAAGAGGTGCCCATTCGCTGGAACTACGTGATCAATGGCGGCGGACTCAACTTGCCCTTCAGCGAATCCTATCCTGAAGGAATGAAACCACCCGGCATGAGCAAAGGGGTCGGCCGCCCGTTGATGCAACTGACCGATCCTTC
>JALOTR010000178.1 GCA_025457805.1 Akkermansiaceae bacterium
CCGGTGACGTTGATGGCACCATTGAGACGCAGCACGGAGCCCGCGCCGCTTGAGGCGAAATGGCCGCCGGTGCTGGGGTTCGCGGAATCCGTAACAACACCATTGACTGTGGAGGTGACGCCACCATTCGCGGTGAGCGCTCCAAGGAAATCCGATGAGGCCGGGGTGTTGAGTGTGATGGCATTTCCAACCGTGGCTCCACTGAGATCAAGCCGACTGATGGAAGCGGCGGCGCTTGTGAGGACGGAAACGGTGCCGGTCCCAAGAGTGCCGGAACCGCTGGCTCGGAGAATTCCGCCGTTGATGGTGGTGCCACCGCTGTAGCCGTTCGATGAACCGGATAGAATCAGGGTTGAGCTGTCTGTTTTGTTCAGTGCAATGGTGCCGGAGCCGTCGTTGATCGCGCCGTCGTAGGTCGTGGTGCCCGTGCCGCCGACCGTCAGTGTACTGGCACCGGCTGTGGAGCGGGTGATGACCCCGGCGTTGGAACCGAACAAGGTGCCTTTGGTGATGCTGGTGTTGAGGTTGAGCGTGCCATCCACCATCAGCGGACCATCTCCCAGGCTGCCGCCGCTCACGGTGAGAGTGCCACCGTCTTGCACGGCCGTGGTGGTGGCGCAGAGGATGGTGGTATTGAGCGTGGCGTTGGCACCGGACTGGACATTGATGCCGTTGCCGAAAGGACTCAGGATCGAGAGGGTGTTAGCACCGCCCACGGTGGCGGACCCGCTCTCGAAATTCAGGCTGTTGATGGTGAGGTTTCCTCCGAGCGTGGTATTGGTGTTGGCTGCAGATACCGCAGAAAAATAAACATCGGTGATGGCACCCGGGATTTGTCCTGTATCGCTGGTCCCCGCGCTGCTGTCGGCCCAGTTGCTGTTGGGAGCCGAGGCGGAGTCGTTCCAGACCGAACTCACATCGCCACGCCAGTAAGCAGTAAAGGGAGTGGCGGCTCCGCTCACGGTCAGCACATAGTTTCCTCCAACCAAGGAGCCACTGTAGGAGACGGGAAAACCCGAAGGGACCACGTTGGTGGTATCGAGGATGAAGGTGCCGGTCAGTGTGCCGGGGGATGTGATGATGTCATAGGTGCCGGTAGGCAGGCTGCCATGGAGTTTGAGAACATTGGTGCCGCTCACGGAGGTGGCGCCCGAGACGTCAATCTGGTCTGGCTCCGCATTCATGCCGATCTCGAGGGTGGCATTGCTCAGCGTGAGGTCGTTGACGGATTGAAATCTGGTGGACAAGGCTTTGCGCAGGTCGAGAGTCGCGTTGCTGACTTCGAGGTTGTTGGTGCTGATCGCGCCGGTGGCACCGAGGATAAGGGTTCCGCCGTTGATGGTGGTCGTTCCGGTGTAGGTGTTGGCACCGGTGAGGGTCTGTTTGGCGGAGCCGGATTTGACCAGACTGATGGCCCCGGATATGACACCGGAGCCGGACTGGTCGGCGGTGGTATTGAGGGTGAGCGTGGCGGTTCCAGTGCTCAGGCCGACCTTCACATTTCCGTCGAGACCGGCGATGGACTGGCTGTAGGCGGTGGTGCCCGCCTGGTTGTTGAGTTGCAGCGTCCCTCCGACGGTGGACGAGACCACGCCGGTGGAGGAAAGGGTGTTGACCGCGCCGACGCTGGCGATGGCACCCGCATTGTTGATGTCGAGCCTGCCCCAGGTGTTGGAGGCATTGCTGAATTCCCACTGGGTGGCATCGAGGAACTGCACGGTGCCGGTGGAGAGTGAGGTGGAGCCGGTCACCCTGCCTGTCCTGCCACTGCCGCGGAGAACCAGCGCGGGTTGCGCGGCGCTTCCCAGGGTGCTGAATCCGATATTGCCGGACACGATGCTGGCGGTGGCGGCGTCCGTGCCACCGGCCCAGAATCCGGAGAACTGAGTGCCGGAAGTCTGAGTGGCGGCATTGTCCAAGGTGATGGCACCGCTCCAGGTGGATGCGGAGCCCAAGTCGATCATTGCGCGGCTCGTAGCGCCGCGGACGAGAGTGACTTCGTTGCTGGATGCGATGCTGTTGTTGAGCTTGAGAGTACCACCTGCGGAGACAATGTATCTCCCGCTGAAAGTGGGATTCGATCCGGCGAGAGTGAGTGTGCCTGTCGTGATGTTAGCATTTCCCGAACCGGCGAGGGCATTGACTGTGATGGCTGGACCAACCGCAATGGTGCTGGTGGTGGAGGTTCCCAGCGTGATGGTGCCTGCCATGGTGGCAGCGGTGCCTCCACTGGTACTGAGTATGCCGCCATTGAGGTTGGTGGACTGGGAGTAGGTCGTTCCAGTGCCGGAGTTCGGGGCAAGTGAGAGCCTTCCTGTCGCCCCGACATTGACCGTGATGCTGTTTTCGATCGTGGTGTTTCGGCTGCCCCCGCCAATCAGGTTCAGGATACCCGCATTGACGTTGAAGGTGCCTGTACCGCCGCTGCTCCGTAGAGTCACTCCGCTACTGACCGTCACGGTGCCGGCTCCGGTGAGGTTCACGGTGTTGGCATTGAGGTCAGCAATTTGCCCGGCGGTGTTGGCATTGACAGTGAACGTTCTTCCGCTGGCGATGTTCCAAATGGTCGGAGAGCCGGAGGTTCCGCTGCCGGCCGTCAGGGCGAAGGCACTGCCGGCACCGGTCATGTTGTAGGTCAGGTTCTGTTCGAAGGCGCTGGTGCCATCCGCGGCCGTGATGTTGCCGGTTCCCGCGGTGCCATTGCCCAATCCCAGGGTGAAACCCGCCGCACCGGTGATCGTGGTGGTGGCTGGGGCGTTCGCGCCGTTGGACTGAAGATTGAGCGGGGTGACGCTGGAGCCCAGGGTCAGCGCCCCTTTGGTGCTCGAAGTGCTGAAGATGGCATTGTCACCATTTGTGAAGGCCAGCGAGGTCCAGTTCGCGGTGGAGGTGTTCCAAATGGTGTTGGTCGTCGCATCCCAAGTGCGGTCTGCCGCTTGCGCCATGGGGGCGGAAAGGAAAACGGATGTCAGCGCGAGAGCTGCAAGGAAGGGATTTGGTTTTTGTTTCATGGGAATTGGAAGAAGGATTGGATGTGAATGGTTTTGTTCGGGAGGGGCAGAGGTGGGGATTCGGATTCCGAGCAAAACAACGATCACAATGGCTGGTAGCTTGGGGGATGCCATGCATCCAGTCGAAATGACCCGAATACTTGTCCATTTTCCGAACATCTTGCTTGGCATCGTCGCGCCTTCGCGCCACTCCTTTGTTATGCATACATTCCGGCGGGAATCCTTGGAAACGCAGGTGGCAAACCATCTCAAAGACCGGATTCGCGCGGGCGAAATCCAAGGCGAACTGGAAGGAGAGCCGGCCTTGGCCGCGCAGCTCGGAGTTTCCCGCGGTGTGCTGCGCGCCGCTCTGGCCATGCTATCCGGCGAGGGATGGCTGGAAGAAGGGGGACAAGGGCGGCCGCGGAAAGTGGCCAATCGCTCACAATCGCCCATGGAGGGAAGCCTCCGCATCGGCTTGTTGCTTGAACTTCCTCTCAATGAAGAAGTCGCCTTCATCCAATACCTTTATCTTTCGATCATGCAGGAACTGGAGCGTGCCGGCCATGTTTACGCGGTAATCACCTGCTCCACGAGCCCGAAATCGAAACGTCTGGATCGGAAGCGCATCCGGAAAAAAATTGATACCACTCAGGTCGATGCATGGATCGTGGGATCCGTGGACCGCGATATGCTGGAGTGGCTGTCGGAACGGCCTGAGCCTGTGCTTGCGCTTGGCGGAAGATGCGAAGGCTTGTCCGTCGCTTGTTGTTACGCCGATCTAACCGCTCCAATGTGTGAAACCGTGGATGCACTGGTGAATGCGGGACACACCCGCTGTGTGATGATTGCTGCAAACTGGAGGAGAAAACCGAAACCCGGCCCCACTCCGGCAGCATTCATCCGGCGGATGACCGAACGGGCCGGTGATGTTTCGTTGTCTTTTCACCTACCGGAGTGGGACGATACCCCGGAAGGTTTGGAGAGGATTCTGGAGTCCTTGTTCCGGGTGACTCCGCCGACAGCGATCATCACGCTGGATCCCTCCCACTGCGTGGCAGTGTTGATGTTTCTCGGCAACCGCGGCCTGTCTGTGCCCCGTGATGTTTCGGTTATATGCACCTGTCCTGACCCATATCTGGCGTTCAGTTCGACGAAACTCTCCTACTTCGACTGGCCCTTGGACCAGCAAGTGAAGCATACGCTCAAGTGGATCGGGGAAGTGTCTCGCGGACAGCAGACGCGCGGAATCAAAGTCCTTCACGCTCGGCTCATCAGGGGTGGCGGAATAGGCCTCCGCAAGCGGTCCGCAACCGCATGAAACCGAAAGAGAAAATCACTCAGCGTTTCGCCGGTTTGACTGAACGGCCTGGGTGGTGACCAGGATCGAGCACCCTCGGCAAAATGCGCCACCCTACCCGCATCCGGAAACTCGAAGGCTTCATCGAGCTGCCGGGGGCTTGAGTGATTCACCAGAGACGCGAGGCACCGAGCAAACCCAGTTCGGCATCCGGCGATATCACCGTGCATCCCGAGTGGATGGCGTGGGCCGCGATCAGACGGTCGAAAGGATCACGATGCACGTCCGGCAGCTTGCCCGATAGGTAGATAACAGCTTCGTCAAGAGGCAGGTCTTCAATTTGAAAATGGGCACGGCGGGAAGGTATCCACTTTTCCGGAGATTGGGGAAACGTCAGCTTCCCGGCTCGGTGCTTCACCACCATTTCGAGCACGCTTGTCTGGCTTAAGTGCAGGATTGTAGTGGGGTCATCCAGAATTGCCCGCGCCGACGCGGAAATCATGTGCGGCTCGCGCGTGAGCCAAAGAAAAGTGCAGGTATCCAGCAGGACATTCATATCGCCCCCCAGGCACGCAATTCTTCCTCACTCATCGGGCGCAATGCTTCTTCCGGAATATGACAGGGTTCGTCGATCATGTCCCCTACCTTGGGCCGCGGTGGGCGAACCTCTTCATCGTAAGGAACCAGTTTCGCCAAGAGCTTCTTGCCGCGCGAAATTACAATCGTTTCCCCTCGAGTCACTTCCTGCAAAAGTGCGGACAAGTGAGTTTTCGCTTCGTTGGTGGCGACAATTTTCATGGAGATAGCCTACAACTCCGGTTGACCAAGTCAACCAACTTTGAGAATGCACGAGCACCCGCATCCGCCAGATCGAAGCCAAGGCCCTCCGCAAAATGCGCCACCCCACCCGCATCCGGAAGCTCGAAGGCTTCATCGGGCTGGCGGGGGCTTGAACAACTGCACTGAAGGTATGTGCGTGAGTAACCTCGTGGTCACTCGCTATTTCTTCGTGGCGGTCTCCTTCAGGTCCCTCGCGAGGCCCTCAGTGTGTTTGAGTTTGCCCAGGAGATAGGGAAGGCGAACCCGCAGAGTCTCGGACAAATGGGGATTTGTGGGAGATGTCAGTCCACCAAGATGTTGTTCGAAGCTTTCAATGCTGGGTGAATCGTAAAATTTCAGAAAACCGCTGAGCACGGGATCTTGCACCCCGGACATGCTGGCAATGACCGCGAGGATGGGCAGGGCGAGCTTTTCCCTGGCGATAAGTTCCAGACCTGCAACGGGCAAATATTCATCCAGCAGGTAATCGGAGGGAGGATGCTTTCGCGTGGTGGGGAAGCGATAGAGACCACCGGAAACAGGGTGAGGAAAGCGCCGCTGTATGACCATGTTTGCAAGCCATGCAATCGCTTCCTCGCGCTGGCCATCCTTGAGAAGCACTTCCGCAATCTCGCCGGAGTAATCTTCACCTGCCCAACCGCGTCCGATGGCGACTTCCCGAAATTTGGCGGCGGCGTCCGGACCCTGATCGAGGAAAAATGCATGCAAGCGACGGCAATCATGGAATGAAGCTTGGGGTTGCGGTTCATCGCGACCCGAAGCACTGGGAATCGGCTCCAATTCCAACCGCAGCAACTCGATGAGTCGCTCATGATGAGGTTTTTTGAATCGGGCCAAAACATCCGGGATCTGGATCACCGAATGGGTGCCCATCTGCCCGGACTCCGAAAGCTCGGTAAGGAGCCTGCATGATTCCTCAAAATCAGGTGCAGCTTTTAAATCCCGGACCGCCTCGGCCAAGCTTGAAAGTTGGTCGGGACTCGGTCCGGGTGGATAAGCGTGCCCTATCGAATGAGCGCTCCCTTTGGAGTTCAACGTCACCAGCAGTTTTTCCATCCGAACACCCCCAGCCTTCAATGCTGTGTTGTGTATGGCATCCCTCCACCTACTGCCCCCTCAGGTCCTGCCCACCTCATGAGCTCTGCCAGGCGTCGCGCCGCCTCCACATCTGCCAGCAGGGCCGTCCAGCCAGGGGCGCCCGCCTCCAGCAGCGGCCCTACCTCTGCCATCCATGACAGGAAGGCACCCAGGGCGGCGGGGCGCTGCTGCAGGCGGCCCACAGCTGTGCCCAGGTCAGCTGTCAGGCGTGCGTAGGAAGCTTTGAACAGCGC
>JALOTR010000179.1 GCA_025457805.1 Akkermansiaceae bacterium
GCTTCGTCCGTCCGCAACCCCGACAACGCGGGACAGTCGAGCGAACCCTCGTAACTGCGCCCGAGCACGCGTACGAATCGTGCATGATTCGCCGTTCTTCGACAGACAATCCGTTTGTTGTTATCGTCATGAAGTTCCGCCCACTGATCCTGTCCATCACCCTTGCCTCCGCGTTCGTCGCCCAGGCCAAGGACGTCGCCCCCGAAAACAAGCCCGCCGCCGCGCCGAGCGCCGCCGCAGCTCCTGAAGTCGATGCCGCCAAGGCCGAGCAGGAAAAACTCGCCAACGAGAACAAACTCGAAGCCGAGCGACTCACCAAGGAAACCAACGCGATGCGCGCCGAAATCACGCGCCTCAAGATGGAGCGCGAGCTTCTGACGGAAAAACAAGCGCTCGAAACCGCCCGCCGCCAGGCTGCCCTCAAGGATGAACTCGCCAAAATGGAGGCCGAAAAAGAGCGCATCGCCCAGGAAGGCGAACTCACCAAGGCCCGCGCCGAAAAACTCGGCAACGAGCTGAAAGTGGTGCAAGCCGAGTCCGCGATCGAGATCAACCGCCTGCAAAATGAGATCGCCAGTTTCGAAACCTCCAAGAAACGCAGCGAGTATGCGGACGCCAAGCCGGTCTATCTCGAAAAACCGCTCAAGGACGATGGAATCCTCGTGATTTCCGATCGCCGCATCCCGCTCAACGGCCCGATCACCACCGCCACCGCGGACTTCATCACCAACCGCATTCATTATTGGAACAACAAGGACCGCAAGATGCCGATCTTCATCGTCATCGATGCCAGCCCCGGCGGTTCCGTGATGGCGGGCTATCGCATCCTCAAGGCGATGGAATCCAGTGATGCACCGGTGCATGTGGTCGTGAAATCATTCGCCGCCTCCATGGCCGCGGGCATCACCACCCTCGCCACCGAGTCTTATGCCTATCCGAATGCCGTCATCCTCCATCACCAGATCAGCTCGATGTTGATGGGCCAGCTCAACCTCACCCAGCAAAAGGAACTTCACGAGGAAAGCCAACGCTGGTGGGCCCGCCTCGGAAATCCCATCGCCCAGAAAATGGGCATCACGGCGGATGAAATGATCCAGCGCATGTATGCCAAATCCACCAGCGGCGATTGGAGTGAGTTTGGTGAGGAAGCACAGAAACTCAAGTGGGTGAACCACATCGTCCGTGGCATTGACGAGTCATCGTTCATCGAGGATCCGGACAAGGTGACGGCGCCCACTTCCGCACCCATGCCCACCCGCACGGCTTCCCTCACCGAGGAAATCGATCCCAGCGGCAAACCCTACGTCTGGCTGCCGCGCCTCGATCCCAAGGATGTCTATTTCCTCTACAATCCAGACAGTTATTACCGCATGCGCTGAGGCGAAAACATCACATCCCAAATCTCCAACGGCTTCGTCACCACTCAGTGCGAAGCCGTTTTTTTAGCAGTCAATGACGTCAACCAGGTCAATCACGTCACCCAACCCCCCATCCTCACAAATGAAGCGCCGAAGCAGACTCCTTATCAAGGAAGTAGGTGGCATCCCGGTGAGTCTGCAGAAATGAGGCACTCACCCGATCCGTGATGATGCCCTCGATGGCCTCGCGCACGATCTCCGCCTTTTTCTCGCCCCAGGCAAGCAGCGCAATACGGCGCGCGGCAAGAATCGTTCCGCATCCCATCGTGATGGCCTGCGTGGGAACATTTTCAATTCCACCAAATGCCGGAGCTGCATCCTGCCGTGTGATCTCGTTGAGATGGACGCGCTGGGTGCGCGAGTCGATGGGTGTGCCGGGTTCGTTGAAACCAATGTGCCCGGTGCGCCCGATGCCAAGAATTTGCATATCAATGCCGCCCGCACGGACAATCGCCGCCTCATAACCTGCACAATGTGCAGAAATCTCATCCGCCGGCACCATGCCGCTGGGAAGATGAATGTTTTCCGGAAGCAGGTCGATGTGATCAAACAGGTTCCGATGCATGAAAGTCCAATAGCTTTCCGGATGATCGCGATCGAGACCAAGATATTCGTCGAGATTGAAAGTCACCACATTGGCGAAGGAAAGATTTTCCTCGCGATGCAGGCGGATCAGCTCCTGATAGAGCGGGATCGGCGTGCTGCCTGTGGCCAGTCCCAGCACGGTGCTGCGGCCCAGCGAGGCCCGCTTGCGGATGATTTGCGCAATTTCCGATGCCACCTGCTTGCAAGCGGCTTCAGGGCTTTCAAAGACAACGAACGGAGATGATTTAACCATGACAAACAAAAGGAACGGGCGAGTTATCATCCATTTCCCCTCATCTGTCAACCATCCGGGCCGGAAGTTTTATGTCAATTTCATGACCGCAGGCGCTCCAAAAGCCCATCCAGCGAAACGCTCACCACCGCAGACGCCTTGTCGCTCATCGCATAGGGCAGGATCAAGCGGCCGCCGTGGATGAGTGCTCCGCAACTGTAAACCACGTTGGGCACATAGCCTTCCCGCTCATTGCCCTCCGGTGCCAGCAACGGCTCCTTGAGGCGGCCGATGACCTTGGTGGGATCTTCCAAATCCAACAGCGCGGCTCCGATGCAATACTTCCGCATCGGACCCACGCCATGGGTGATCATCAGCCAGCCCTCGGGTGTTTCGAGCGGCGATCCGCAATTGCCGATCTTCACTGACTCCCATGTTTCCGCAGGCCGCATGAGCAACTCCGGGTCCTCCCACTTGTGGGGATTGTCCGATCGCATCAAAAGCAGGTTCTCATCATCCTGCCGTGACAGCATCAGATATTGCCCACCCACCTTCCTCGGAAACAATGCCATGCCTTTGTTCTGCACCGCATTGCCATTCAGGGTGAGCACCCGGAAATTCAGGAAATCCGTGGTTTCGATCAACTGCGGAAGAATGGACCGACCATTGTAAGCGGTATAAGTGGCGTAATACATCACCGATCCATCATCCTCCACAAAGCGCACGAATCGTGCATCCTCGATGCCATTGCTTTCATTTGCTGAGACCGGGAAAATGATCCGCTCGCTCATGGCCAGCTTGGGCGAGAAACTCAGTTCATAGTTTGAATCCGCCAGCCATTGGATGCGCTCCAGGGAACGGGTGAGCTCGATGGTGTTGGGTTGCACGTCCTGTTTGACGGCAAGAATGGACTTCCGGAGATCGCTCAAAGTGAAAGGATCGGCAAGCGGATCCATCACACGTCCGCAGTATTCGCCGTGGCAATTCATTTCATGCAGCTTGGTGAGAAATCGTTTTTTGCGATAACTCGGATTCGGCAGCACATCCGGCACGCTGAGGAATCTCGATACCTGGTCCAGCGTGATGCCGCCATCCGGATCGATGCGGCCGGAACGGAACTCGATCGAAGAGATATGTCCTTCTCCGGTGGCCCGCAGACTCATCACGAATCTCAAGCCTCCCTCCGCCATCCCGGATTGATCGGGGTGGGGGACAATGGATGGATTGAACAAGGCGGCGGACTCCAAGGCATACTCACCGGAAAACAAGGCACCGATCAGCAATTTTCGCTCCTGCGAGATAGGTCGTTGCGTGAAGACATGTGGCAGGACTTTCTGATAGTGCCGCAACAGCAGCGAAGTGATATCAAAATGGCGGGTATCGAATTCCGAGAGCACGGCCGCCAGTTCCTTCACCACATCCTCTTCGGGAAGCGCAAGCGCGCGGCCGATGATGGTGAGGATGCGGTGGGTTTCAGTGGGGATGAAGGGGCGGATGATGACGCGGGCGCTCTCCGGTTCGAGAGGCAGGTGATGACGGCAAAGGACAAGGGATTTCATGCGTGGGCGAGGGTGGGTTGGGTGAGCGATTGTTCGGCGGCTGTCATTTCAGCGAGGGCGATCTGGAATGCGAGCGTCGATTCCGCGCCTTGGTTTTCATTCACCCGGTTGTGGTGCAATCCATCGCGGCAACCACCGGTCGCCGGATCATGCAGGGCGATGCCGAGGTCGTTGCGGCCGAGGAACCACTCCAAGGCCCTCCTTGCTTCACGCCACCAGAAATCATCCTTCGTGGCCCGGTGGGCATCGAGACACGCGGAGACCATCGCCTGTGCTTCCACCGGTTGTTGGTCAAACTCGGCGTGCTCGCCATCGCGTTGTTTGAATCCATTGGAGCCGATGGGTCGAAAGTAACCCGCTTTGGTTTTCTGCACTCCGGCGAGCCAGCGGAGGCTGTGCAGACCGGTTTGAAGGATGGCATCGTCTCCCGATTTTTTGCCCACCAGGATGAGTGCCTGGCTGAGTCGGGCGTTTTCATAACTCACGATGTCTTCAAACCATGGCCAATCGACGGCCGAGCATGCATTCCAACAATTCATCAGCTTCGTGAGCAACTGATTCTGGATCTCTGTCACCTCTTCCGAGGCAGGTACGAGGGTGGTGAATTCGCTGATGCCAATCAAGGTGAATGCCCATGCCCTGGGAGAAGTGAAATGAACGGTGGCGGGCAGGCTGCGTTCCACCAATTCCATGCACAATCTCCGATGACCCTCGTTGACGGATCTTCTTGCGCCCAGTCCCAGTGCCCACACAGCGCGCCCATGGCTGTCCTCACTGCCCGTGGTTTCCAACCATTCACGCTGATGGCTCATGAAGTTTCTGAAGCGCCCGCTTCTGATATCAATAGCCGCCGCGAGAAAGGCGAGATACCGCGTGGCCAGCATCATGAGATTGGCCTTCTGGGGCGGCAGCGAGGTTTCCTCCAACAAGTTGCACAAAATGAAGGCGCGTGCGTTGTCATCCGTGCAGTAGCCTTCATGAAAGTTCGGCACATTGTAAGTGGCATGTTGGAACATGCCGGTGCTGTCCGTCATTCGCATGACATGATCGAGCCGCAAGGGTGGGAATTTGCCCAAGCGTGTTGCATGCGCGGCCTTGGAGAGCACCGCCACGGGCACCGTGCGTCGATCCGACTTCGCCCGTTCGAAGGATTGCAGATACTGCTCCGCCACCGATGACCAGATGGCGGAACGCCCGGTTTTATAGGCGTTTTTGCGGAATTTTTCCATCTTGCCGGGATCATCCAGCAAACCGTTCACCGCAATTGCGATGGCGCCGGAGTCGCGGAATGGAACCAGCGTGCCCATGTTGCCTTTTCCTAACAACTCCTGCGCATGCCAGTAGGGAGTGGAAACCACAACCCGTCCCGCACCGGAGACATAGGACAGGGTTCCGGAGGTAATCTGCGCCTCATTGAGATAAGGTGTCAGATAGATGTCGGTAGCACCGATGAATTCCATCAGATCATCCTGTGAGACATAACGATTGTAGAAAATCACATGATCTCCCACGCCAAGATCCTCGGCGAGGTGTTCCAGGCTGGTTCGATATTTCTCACCTTCCCGGGCCACCAGATGGGGATGGGTGGCACCGAGGACGAGATAGACGGTTTCCGGATGATTTTCGAGGATGGCAGGCATCGCGCCGATGGCATGTTCGATGCCCTTGCCCGGTCCTAGCAGTCCGAAGGTGAGCAGCACCCGCTTGCCAGCCACATCGAATTGCCCCTTGAAGGTATCCGCAGGCTGGAAAGGAACATCCGGAATCCCATGTGGAATCACATCGATCATCGATTCCGGCACGCCGTAAATTTCCTTCAGGATCTCCGCCCCTTTGCGCGCCATGACGACCAAGCGATCACTGTGACGGATGAGTTCCTCCATCACCCGCCGCTGAGCGTCATCCGGCAGATGCAGGACCGTGTGCAAGGTGGTCACCACCGGCATGCGCGCTTCCTTGAGCAGCGCCAGCAGATGGTTTCCCGCAGGGCCGCCGTAGATCCCGAATTCATGCTGCACGCATAGCACATCCGCCTTGCTTTGGTTCAACTCGTCCGCCGCCGTGCGGTAGTCATCCACATCCTTCTGCTGGATTTGGAACCGCACTTCCGGCGGGTAGTCGTAGGCTTCCGGCCTGTCATTCACGGCAATGACAATGCAATTTGCATCATCCGCCCTCGCGCGAACCGCTTCACACAGATGGTGGGTGAATGTGGCAATACCGCAACGACGCGGCACATAGTCTCCTAAAAATGCAATTCGTCTCGGTTGGGGGAATAGATTCATTCTAGTTTACCCTCGCTTCGGTCACCCCCAATGGAAAGCGAAGAAACACCCCAACAATCAACATTTCATCCGAGAGGTCCGGATTGCATGGATTTATTCGAAATTCAGAACTTTTTCATCGCCCACGCAGAACGTATCTGATATGCTTCCCGGTCCTACCTCCAAGCTATTCCATGCTGGCGGTTTTGCCTTCTACATTCCGGCCTCTGCGAGTCGTTCCGCCATCTCCGCTTTCTGCAATCCGAAGGTGAATTCGGAGAAATCTCCTGCCATCACGCCTGTGAGATTGTGTGAGGTCAGGCCGATTCGGTGATCGGTCACGCGGGACTGCGGAAAGTTATAAGTGCGGATTTTGGCGGATCTATCGCC
>JALOTR010000180.1 GCA_025457805.1 Akkermansiaceae bacterium
CGCTGCGACAAGGGTCGTAAGACAGGTACCCACATTTGCGCCGATCGCAATGGCGAGCGCGGCTGGAAGCGTGAGCAGACCTTGGCTCATTAAGGCCAACACAACGCCAGTTGATGCCGACGAACTTTGTACAATAATCGTGAAGATTGCTCCGAAGAAAATTCCCAGAACTGGGTTCTCCATCCGCTGCATGGCACTGATAAACGGGGCATAGTTTCGCAGGGGCTGAGTTACCGTTGTCATTTGCTCGAGGGACAAAAAGAGCAGCCCGAGCCCCATGAGAATTGCTCCTGTTTGGCGAAATAGAAACCGATGGCAGCCAACACCACGAAGTATCCAATCACGACGATGTAGTCGATAAGGGCGAGATTCCTCATCATCCGCGGAAAACTTGCTTCCCGGGTTCCATCGCGATCAAGAATCAGGACCTTGGAATCCGTTTTCAAGGCAAGGACATTAGCGCCGGAAATCCCCTGATCGAAGGCACACCATGCATCCGTCACGGTATGATAGAGCCAGGGTCTCGGGTCCTTGCGGGCGGTCGTGGTGGGAGGCGGGAGGGATGGGATTGATCCATCCTGGATGCCACCCACCAACATGACACTGGCCTGGCCCAAGGCCACGGCGGAAGCGCAGGCACTTGGATGTGGAAGATCACCCACTTGTTTCCAACCGATATAACTCGTGGCTTCGATGGGCGTAGGCCGATAGACCCATGCCTCATTGGACACCTTCAAGTCCGGACCGATGCCACCGAACACACAGAGCATTCCATATTGCGAGGTCGTTGCGAAGAAGGCACGCGGGAAGTTTGGGAAACCTTCACCCTCACTCCAGGATGTTGCGGGAACTCCATCGGTGAATTCGAGTTTCCATAACTTCTTCTCGAACACAGCGGGCTCCCATGAGGAAACTCCACCGAACACATGGAGCGTTGTCCCGATCATTGCCGCGCCCGCACCTGCGACGGCCTGTGGCAAGGAAGGGAGTGATGTGGAGGTGAGATTTCCCGCAGCATCAAGGCTGAGCAGAGAGACCTCCGAAACCGGTTTTCCTCCACGCATGCCACCCGCCACAATCCAGCGGCCCTCCCACGCCGTGGAGGCAGCCCATGCGGGAACCGTCACCTTCGCCGCGCTCCATGAAGCGGAAGACGGCGCATCCGAGGGTGGCGGACAGGTCCAGGTGCTCAAGGCTCCATCCGCTGCGGGAGCCGGCGGGTTTGCGGCGACCAACAGAACCTTGCCCATATTGCCGGCGAAGCCACCTTCGATGGACCCCGGCAAGGGAGGAAACTTGAGGGATTTCAGTTCGATTTTCTGTGAGACTTCTGCGGGCTCCGCTGTCTTCGCAGGGGAAATGCCCGACGCGAGCATCATTCCAAGCACCACCCACACTGGGAAACGGATGCTCCCGGGGATCTTGATCGCAGGTAGATTTTTCATGGAAAGGGTTTGGCAAGCGCTCTCATGGGTTGGCGACCGTTTTCCCGATCACCAGACGTGTTTTCGACTCACACGCGTTCATAACAAGCAAATGTTCGCGCCACTAGGTGCGAATTGCGTCGCCGACGGTAGATTTTGCGTCGCTTGAGATGGTGTGTGGAATGGCCGCCCGATCGGTGCATTGCCTTGTCCAGAGCACGTCATGGCCTGCTGCGCAATTCCGGAAGATGATCTCGCTCAAGCCCGTTTCCACTGCCATCTTCCCGATCATGCAATCGCCCATTCCAACCGCCACATCATGGATTCGCCGCACTTGGTTTTCGCTGGCGGTCTTCTCCATCTTCGTTCCCACGGCCCTGGCTGAGTATGACATCGTCATCTACGGCCAAAGCTCCGCTGGTGTGATTGCCGCGGTGCAGGCGAAAAAGATGGGAAAATCCGTCATCCTCACCGGTCCGGACAAGCAGCTCGGCGGTTTGAGTTCCGGTGGCTTGGGATACACGGATACCGGCAACAAGGCAGTGATCGGCGGCCTTGCGCGCGATTTCTATCACCGCATCTGGAGCCACTACGAAAAGCCGGAATCATGGAAATGGCAGCCACGCTCCGCCTACGGAGGCCGGGGCCAGGGGACTCCCGCCGTGGATGGCAAGAACCGCACGATGTGGATTTTCGAACCCCATGTTGCCAAACAGGTTTTTGAAGCCTATGTCCGCGAGTTTTCCATACCGGTGGACCGCGATCAATGGCTCGACCGCGACAAGGGCGTCGAAATCCGCGAGGGCCGCATTGTCCGCATCACCATGCTCGGCGGAAAATCCTATCAGGGAAAAATGTTCATCGATGCCACTTACGAGGGCGATCTCATGGCCGCCGCCAAGGTGCCCTTCATTGTCGGCCGCGAGGCAAATGCAAAGTATGAAGAAACCCTCAACGGCAACCAGCCTGTGAGAGCCGTCTCCCATCAGTTTACCCGACCCGTGAGCGCTTACATCACTCCCGGTGATCCCTCGTCCGGCCTTCTCCCGCGTATCGAGGATTCGGGCGCAGGGACCCAAGGCGAAGCAGACTCCAGAGTTCAGGCGTATTGTTTCCGCACCTGCCTGACGAAACATCCGGAAAATCGCGTTCCGTTCATCAAGCCGGACGGTTATGACGCCTCCCAGTATGAACTCCTCGCCCGTTATCTCCAGGCAGGACACAATGAAGTTTTCCGCAAGTTCGATGCGATCCCGAACGCCAAGACCGATACCAACAACCACGGTGCCTTCTCCTCGGACAACATCGGCATGAACCACGATTACCCGCAGGCATCCTACGA
This sequence comes from Akkermansiaceae bacterium, assembly GCA_025457805.1. Classification (GTDB taxonomy): domain Bacteria; phylum Verrucomicrobiota; class Verrucomicrobiia; order Verrucomicrobiales; family Akkermansiaceae; genus Luteolibacter. The sequence continues at coordinate 2,767 of JALOTR010000180.1, forward strand.
GCGCCGCAAGGAAATCATCGCCGAGCACCGCCTCTATCAGCAAGGACTCTATTGGTTTCTCGCCAACGACCCGCGTGTACCAGATGGCATCCGCAGCGAGATGGGCCGCTGGGGACTGGCGAAGGACGAGTTCACGGACAACGGCAATTGGCCGCACCAACTCTACATCCGCGTCGCACGTCGCATGGTCTCCGCTTTTGTCATCACCGAAGGCCACCTCATGGGGCGCATCCCCACTCCGGACCCGGTAGGCATGGGTTCCTACAACATGGATTCGCACAATGTGCGCCGCTATGTGGACAAGGATGGAAACGTGCGCAACGAAGGAGACATCCAGGTTAGCACGCCCGGGCCTTATCCGATCTCCTACCAATCCATGATCCCGCCACACGGTGCAGTGCAAAACCTGCTGGTGCCAGTTTGCGTGAGTTCCAGCCACATCGCCTACGGCAGCATCCGCATGGAACCCGTCTTCATGATTCTCGGCCAAAGCGCCGCCACCGCCGCCGCCATGGCCATCGACCACGCAACCCCGACAAGCCAACTTCCCTACTCGGAACTCCGCAAGGCCCTGCTGGCGGACGGACAGATCCTTGAATAGAAAGAGCTGTGCGGGGTAATCTCGCCTTTCTTCTTCTTGCCAAAAAACCGCTTGCTGACGATTTCCTGAACAGCTGGGCTTGCGGCATCGCGGAGGTCTTCCAATTCGGCCCATTCGTTGACGAGCCCCTCGACCTTCTTCTGGAAAGCAAGCAGGCGCTTGGCGAATTCGATCACCGCAGTAGCCGTGTCGTAATCGCCACCCTGCATGGCCTTCGCACCCTCTCTGCGGATGCGTTGCTCCTCCTCAGAGAGGGAATCCCGCAGAAGACCGAGGGCGGTGGATACGTCGTTTTGGTCGGGTTGAGTGGACATGGGTGAAAATCCAATATAGCATGTCAGGGTTTCATTCCCCATATCTCCCAATGTTTCAGCCACGCATCAAAGCGTGGGCACTTGGCACGGACGGCTTCCAGTCCGGCTTCCGCCAGGACGAAGTAGGCGTTCGAGGCTTTGAGATCCTCATAGCCCGCAACGGCAGTCGCGAGGCGAGCGGCCGGATGGGTGGTCGGGCCGTGGTTGATGTCTTCGGGATGGGCGAAGCCGGAAATGTCAGCGCGGAGGGTTTGCAGTCCGGACTTGTGTCGGTGAAACACGCGCTCCAGAGCGTCGAGATCTGCCAGCAGCAGAGCTTCCAGTTCGTGGCGTTGCAGGTAGGCCTTGAACCTTGGCTCGTTGAATACCCTTTCGATGGCTGCCTCCACTATCTCGACATCGGTCGGCAATGTGATCGCTCCGGTGAAACCTGCGAGGGTCAGTAATTTCGGCGGCATGCGGTAAACATCCAGCAGAGTGGTGAATCGAAGATTGGGATCGGAGTCTCCGGCAAAAGTCTGTTTGAGGTCGAATTCGATGGCGTCCCAGTTAACGAATCCGCCGCGTTGACCGGCTGGATCGAGGGTGGTCGCGCATAGTTCGGGGCGCTCAACCTTCACGCCGTGATGGGCGAGGTGATTGCGGAGTAGGCGTTCCACGAACATTTCCTCGGTCTGGCCCTCGCAGTAGATGAAAAGTCGCTTGCTCATGGTCTGCCTCCGATGAGGTTCTTGCTCCAGATCTGACTCAGGGTGTATCGCTCCAGCCAATTGGCGAGTTCGTCGGACGATTGACGTTTGAAGTTGCTCTCGCCATTCTCGTTCTCGACGACGATGATGTCGTCGGCGTTGTAGTGGTCGATGAAGGTGGATGATTGGGTTGAAACGATCACCTGGCGTGTCCTCGACACGTATTTGATCAATCCGGCGATTACCTGTTCCGCGGCCGGGTGGAGCCCGAGTTCGGGTTCGTCGATGATGAGGAGATCCGGCAGCAAATCATCGGGCAGTAGAAGGAGAGTGACCAATGCAATGATCCTGAGCGAACCGTCTGAAAGTTGCCCGGCGACGAAGTCGTAATCGGGATGTCCAACCGCCCGCCAACGCAGGCCGATCAATTGCCTGTCACGCGGGCCTTCGGGTTCGAGGACGAACCCGTCAAGCCAGGGGAGCACGGCCTGGAGATTGCGGAGAATGTCCGCGTAGTAATCGGGGTATTGGTCCTTGATGCGGAAGAGGATGGCAGGAAGGTTGCTACCGTCAGCCCGGAGATATCGATTGTCATCCAAGTAGGGTTTGCTGCGAAGATACGAATCCACATTGGTATCGTGGAACTGGTACACGCGGCATCCACCGATCAGGTGCTTGATGAATCTCACGGTGGGGCTGTCCGGAGTCCACGCCTCGGCGAGACCACTTTCGCGATGGCCGCCGGGGCCTAGGGGAATCGGAGGGGTCGGTCGCTCGTAAACGTCTGCATGGTATTGCACCTCCTCTTCCGTGAAAATGAACGTGTCGTCCTGCTTCACCCGAGCAAGAGTGAAGCGGTAGAAGTTGTTTCCTGCATCGGTGCGGAATTTTAGCGCCGCCTGGATCATCGGAGTGCGGTCGGAACCGAAGTGCAGGATGCGTGACGCGGGACCCCGATCCGGAATGTAGGTCGATTGAAAGCCCCTGCTGAGCGCATAGTTGAGCATCCGGAAGAAATCGATGAGGTTCGATTTTCCGGCTCCGTTGGCTCCGATCAGCACATTGAGCGCCCGCAGTTCGATCTCCGCTTTCTTGATCGAGCGGAAGCCTTCGATGTGGAGTTGGGTGAGTTGTTTCATGGCGATTTGCGCTTTCCGGCTGGTTTTCTGAGTGCGGATTTCATGGCGTGAGTGTCGTCTCAAGCTGGCGAACGAGGTTGAGAGCATCTCTTACCTCCTTCTCATAAAGAGGTGGAGACGCAAGGCGCTTGAGATAGGTCAGAACCTCATCCCGCACGTCCTTGGTAAGGCTATCGTCACCCCATACTTCTGCGAACCATGCCTTTAGGTCCTTCCGATCGCGGTCGGAATCGACCACGAGGTTCAACTCGATATTGCTGTTCATTCCAAGGCCAAGACCAGGGACGGTGAAATTGGAGCTTCCGAGGATCGCACTGGACGCATTACCGTTCTCGATGTGGTAGGTTTTCCCGTGGGGGAAGTTGGATTGGCGGATCGAGCGTATTTCGACCATGCGTTCGATCCACTCGGCGCAGGCCTTAGCAGCAGGGCGCTGGGTTAGGGTTTTGGCGATTGTGATCCCATCTTCGGTGAGCTTGAAATTCGCCTTGTCCTTGTCCCCACGGTCAATGCCCGTGACGAACGAGGGTTCTCCGAAGAGAAACTGAAGTTTGGCCGCCCCTTCAAGCTGGGATGCCAGAGCCTCATAAGCGTGAACCGTGAAATAGGCGGAAACGAAGGAAAGATGGCTGCCTGACTGGATCTCCGTTTTCAGAAAGTCCCCCACGGCGCCCCTGTGGGTGCGGTTGTCACGCAATGACGAGTTTGACTGAGGTCCAATCGGTGGCATAAAATCGAGGAATTGGCGGAGTTCTTGCAGGCCCTGTGGCGTGGGGTTAGAAAAGCGCCAAATATGCTCCGTTGAAAGCACAAAGGAGACCCTGCACCGAGGATGCGGGTCAACACATGCAAATCAACGGGGA
>JALOTR010000001.1 GCA_025457805.1 Akkermansiaceae bacterium
CAAGCGGCGAATTTCAGCAATGTGGCGGTGTATTCCTTATCAGGTCGGATCGGGAAATGGATCTTTGCCTTAGTGCCTTGTTTGATTTTTCCCGCAGTGGCCTGCGGCACAGTGGCGATGAGGTAGATCGTGCTGAGGTCGGCGATTTCCGCGAGGCGGTCGGTGGGTTCGACGGGTGCGCCTAGCGTTGCGTTCACCGCGATGATCGTACCCTTGGCAGGAGCTTTGAGCCAAATGGTAGGCGGTGGGTTGCCGGGTTGGCGGCTTTCCAGCAGGACAAGTTCCTCGTCCTTTTCGACATAGGTGCCAATCAAGAGATTCGACTCCGCGACCCGCCCCGGAATGCGACTGCTTAGGACCGAGCGGTTTTGTGGGATCGCTTCGGTGCGACCGAGGGCGAAGGTGGTGGTCTCGAAGTCAGTTTCCTCGACCACGACGGTTTCAAGTCCAAGGTTTTTCACGCCTTGTTCGGTCAGGATGACGGGTGGGACCGCCACGGCAGCGAAGGAAATGCAAGGCAGCAAAGCTGCAAATAAGGTGGATGCTATTGATTTCATAAGTTCTAACAAAGTTGGTTCAAGGTTGAGCGAGCGCGGAGCCATGCCGCACGCGGGCGAGGTGGAACTCTCGGAGGGCGTCGAGCCGTGCGGCCGAGAGTTGGAGGCGTTTTTCACGGGCTCGAAGGACGGCTTGAATTTCGCCCTGCCCTTTGCGATAGGCGTCCTCGGCGAGTTTGCTTTGCTCGTCGGCAAGAGGCAGCAATGTGTTGTCGATCTCGCCTATCAGGCGCGTCCATTCCGCCATCTCGGCGCGGGCGGCTTCGGCTTCGAGACGGATGCCGCGCCCGAGGGCGATAGCTTCTTTTTCTGTGCGTAACTTCTTGGCTTCGGCCTCTTGGATTGCCCCTTCGTTCTTGTTCCAGAAAGGCAGAGCGACCTTGAAGCGCAGTCCAATGATCGCTTCATTCTCGTAGCCTTCGGGCGCATCTTCCATGCGCTCAGCTGCGGCAAATAGCCCGCCTTCCACATCGTCATAGCGGCGGGCTTGTTCGAGTGCCACACCTTGGGCCGCTGCTTGTGCGTTGAGTTTTGCCACTTGAAAATCCGGTCGTCTCGACGGGTCGGCGGCGATGGTTGGAAGCGACGGACTTGGCAAGGAGCCACTCACGCTGAGCGTCTCGCCCGTACGCATGCCGAGCAGAGGTTTCAGTTCGCCAACCAGTGCAGTTTCACTGGCGTCGAGTTGACGGATTTCCATGGAAAGTCCAGCGGCTTCCAATTTGGCCTGGCCCGCATCGAGAGCGGAACCTTCGCCCTTTGCTGCAATTTCCGTGAGGAAATCCGAGAACTCTTTGGAAACACCGATTTGCTCGCGCAGCAGTTCACGGCGCTGGCGGGTGCCCAGTACCTTGACCACCGCCTCGCGGGCTTTGGCGATGATTTGGCGCTCAACTTCGCGGACCTCGGCTTCGGAGGCTTTCAACTCGGTGAGTGAGACTTCCTTTTCCAGCTGAAGCCGGTTGGTGACTGGGAACCGTTGGGAAAATCCGATTTCGAGTTTCCCCTCGCGAAAGTTGGAGTTGTGCTCGAAGGAGGTATCGAGATCCGGATTGGAGAGTCGGCCGGATTGGTTCATGCGCCCGACAGCCTCTTGGATGCGCATTCGCGCAGCCGCAAGACTAGGGTTTTGGGCACGAATTCGGTCGCCGATGCTGCCGAGCGTGACGACCACGGAAGGTTCCGCGATGAGCGGCTGAGCCATGAAGGCACAGGCCAACAGGGTAAGAAAATGCAATTTGAACATGGTGTTATTTGGAGTGATGGCCTTCCCCAACGCGGAGAGTAGGCACGGAATCAGTGAATGGTGTTGAGTTCCCAAGGCAAAAAACGCCTGTGATTGGGAGTGAACATCGCGCCAACAGGGCACGATGGAGCGTTAAAAAATGCTCAGATCAACGGTGGTTTGTCCTCACTGAGGGACGGCCCATCTGGAGCCTTTTCGGACTCATGTGACACACCCTGAAAAAAAGAGGAGGGAGGTGACAAACGGCACGAGCCATCGAAATCCGCAGACGACGGCAGGCTGTGACTACAGGCCACATGGTGGTGATGTTCCTGCGGGCACTGCTTGTCGTGTGAAGAATCATCCGGATGACCGTGATCAGAATGCGAATGACCTCCGCACTCGGGATGATGCAATGATTCCAGAACCTCGCAGGGGTCGAGCCCGAGCACACGACCCTGGAGCCCGACCATAATGCCGAGCAGTGCGAACCATGTGAACAACGTTCTCATCAACGGCCAAACCCTTCGTGCAAATCGGAATCCGATCAAGGAATTTGTTTTCACTCCGCCTTCGGCAGCGTGATTTTCACCGCGAACCCTCCGCCCTCCGGGAGCGAGGCGCTGGTTTCACCGCCGCAGGCTTCGATGGCGGTGCGGACGATGGCGAGGCCCAGACCGCTGCCACCAGTGTCGCGACTGCGGGAACGATCGATGCGATAGAAGGGCTCGAAAATGCGTGCGAGTTCCTCGGGAGGCACGCCGGGGCCGTTGTCACTTACGGTGATCTGGACGGCGCGCGCGTCCTCCTCCGCCCCAATGACCACCTTGGGCCGGGGGCCTGCGTGAATGGACGCATTGCGCACCAAGTTGCCGATGGCGCGGCCTAACAGGGTGGGATCACTCCACACACCAAGGCCATCCGGGATCTTCAACTCGGCCTCAACATCGGCCGACTCACGCGTGAGCACTTGTTGCACGAGCGGTGCGAGTTCGAAAGTCTGCCGAGCAGGAGCCCGATTCCCTGCTTTGGAAAACGCGAGGATTTCATTCACCAGCGCTGCAAGCTCCGCCGTGTCGGCTTCGATGGAAGCGAGGGCATCGTTGTCCGCACCTTGAAGTTTCATTTCCATGATACCAAGACCGGTGCGGATGCGGGCGAGCGGAGCACATAACTCGTGGGCGGCATCGCCGAGGAACCGCTTCTGGCCGGAAACCAGATGATCGAGCCGGTCGGCCATCGTCTCGATCGCGCGGCCGAGTTTGCCGAGTTCATCGTTTCCGCGTGACGGGATGTTTACTTGGAAACGGCCGGATGCGATATCATCGGTGGCGCTAGTAAGTCGGCGCACATATCTCGTGATTCCCCAGACAAAGGGAGTCCAGAACGCAATGCTGAGTGACAGAACCGCCAAGCCACCCAGAAGCCATGGTTTGTAATCAAAAAACATCCCTGAGCCATCCAAACGATCGGATCTCACCAACAACATCACCGCCCGGCCCGGCATGCCCCGGACAGGCGGCAAATGAAGCAGCACGCCAGCCCAATATCCGCCACCATCACCGGCCCGCATCAGAAACGCCGGTTTGCTCTTGGGGGAATACAACGGATTCTCCGGAAACTCCAGCCGCTCCAGTTCTTCCTCAATGGGTGGTGGCCCCAACCCACCGTCTTCTTCCCCTGGTCTAGGAGGCCGTCTTTCCCTGCCCATGCCCAACCCATCGCGGCCACGGCCACGCCCCGGCGGCCCTGCCGGATTGCGGGCTGGCGGCATGGCTGCGCGTGCGCGTTCCATGACTTTCGGCGGCACTTCCATTTCTGTGAGATCATCACCTGCCCCGCCAAGCACCCCGGCGGTGACCTTGCGCGACTGTGCAATCGGAGCAATCACCTCCGCCCAATCGCGAGGTGGCACCTTGACCATCGCAAGCGACACTTCATCACCAAAATCCATCAACCTCTCCCCCGCCGATCCCACGATCAACGAATCCAGCCCCATCCCCAACTGCCATCGCACAAACAGGAAAAATGAAAACGCCAGGATGAGCAAATGCAGCATCAGCCATGCAAGCACCTTGGCCAAGAGCGGAAATGGTGGCCCGCTTTTCATGAGTCGGGATGCGGGCTGTCAGGCTCGTGCAAAGTATAACCAATGCCACGGATGGTGCGAATGAAACGTGGATTTTTCGCATCATCGCCCAGCTTCTTGCGCAAAGACGAGACATGCACATCAATGGATCGATCAAACACATCGAAGCGCCGGTCGGACACTTCCTCGATGAGCCGCTCACGGCTTTTCACGCGGCCTTTGGCCTTGATCAAGGAAGCGAGGATGGCAAACTCCAGGGTTGTTAGGTCCAATGGCCGGTCATCGAGAATCACGGTGTGGGTGTCCTCGCAAAGCCGCAGTGGTCCGGCCACGATTTCCCTGACCGATGGCGATGCCGCCTCATCGCGAGTGCGGCTCCGGCGGGTGACCGCCCTCAAGCGGGCAAGCAGCTCGCGTGAGGAAAAAGTTTTCGGCAAATAATCATCCGCACCAATCTCAAGTCCCACAATCCTATCCGCCTCGTCACCCAGCGCGGTGAGCATCAGCACGGGCACATCGGATTTCTTGCGCAACTCCTTGAGCACGGCGAAGCCATCCATGCCCGGCATCATCACATCGAGAATCACCGCCTGATAAGGATTGGCCAACGCCGCCTCCAATCCGTCCGGGCCCGTGTGACGGAGTTCGACGTCATAACCCATCGGCGTGAGGTAATCGCGGATCAGTCCCGCCAACTTGCGGTCGTCATCCACGACGAGGAGTTTGGGGTTTCCTTGGGTTTCCATTCGACACCGCTTGCTTAGCAGGACGGAAGCGGCTTGGCCCACAGCTTTTACACAAACTTAACATTTTTATGCCCGCCTCCACACACGCCGCTCACAATTTCCGGTTTCCATCAGCTCGTTCCTGTTCCGTCCGAAGCCATCATGAATGCCAAATCCCTCCTCTTGTTCCTGCCGCTCCTCACTGCCGCCGCCGCCCAACCACCCGATGTCGGTGGTCCCCCGCCGCACCGTCCGCCACCACCGTGGAGGGTGCTGGACGCTGACAGGGATGGTGTGATTTCCGCCGAGGAAATCGAAGCCGCCGCCGCCACCTTGAAATCACTCGACCACAATCGCGATGGTCAATTGACCCGGACGGAACTCCACCCGCCGCCTCCACCGCGATTCGAAGAAGATGGGGAAAACGAAATGCCGCTGCCTCCACCACCTCCGCCGGCCCCTCCAGTGATCCACGTGTTGGACGCCGATCACGATGGATCCATCTCGGCCGAGGAAATGAGAAAATCCGCCCAAGCGCTTGCCACCTTGGACAAGAACCACGACGGCATCCTCTCAACCCGTGAGCTCCACCCACACGGGCCGCCGCCCCACTCCGACCAGCCTCCCTCGGAGGATTGAACGAAGCCCAAAACCTCCGCCGCCCCGCTCTCCGCGAGCCGGGTCGGCATTTTTTTGGGGGACGCTTTGTGTCCCCAATTTGCGGAAACTGCAAAACAGTCTTCCAGAAGCCGTATGTGTTCGGGTTGATTTGCAACGTCGACTCCCAAACCCCATGAACCCGCGCCGCGCTCTCTTCCTCGCTCTCTGCATCCTGCCAGGTTTTTCCCCACTCACCGCCGCCGAACCCGCGCAAGAACCCCGCCGTTTGGAAGTGCTCTTCCTCGGTGACGACCGCGGCCACAAACCCATCGAGCGCTACCGCGTCCTCAAGCAAGCCCTCGGTCCGCAAGGCTTCAATCTCACCTTCGTCGAGGACCTCGCGCAAATGAAGCGCGCCAACCTGGATCGTTACGACGCCCTCATCGTTTATGCCAATCATGAGCAGGACAAGGTGCCCAACGATATCATTCCTTGGGTGCGCGATGGCGGTGCCTTGGTGGCCTTGCACTCGGCATGTGGAAATTTCCATCCCTCCAAAGAATGGTTCGACCTCGTTGGTGGACGTTTTGCCAGCCATGAAGGACATGTCTTCAGTCCGCGCACCGTGGACAAAGAGCATCCCATCACCAAGGACCTTCCACCCTTGAAATCCTGGGATGAAACCTATCAACACCGCGATCTCACCGCAGACCGCCACCTGCTGCAAGTGCGGGATCCCATCAACAAGGATGAAACCGAGCCAGAGCCATGGACATGGACGCGCAATGAGGGCAAAGGCCGCGTTTTCTATACTGCCAGCGGGCATGACCTGCGGTGTTGGAATGAAGAAGCCTATCAGATTCTCGTGAAGCGCGGCATCCTTTGGACCATCGGTGAGGAACGGGCGGCGATGTTTTCCAAATATCAACTCCCGCCGCTTGAGATCGAGATTCCCCAAGTGGAAAACCGCGCCCATCCGGAGATCCCGATGATGCCATTGCAGAAACCACTATCTCCCTCTCACAGCGCCGCCCACACCCAAGTGCCCGTCGGCACCAAGCTGGTCCTCTTCGCCAGCGAACCGATGGTCGTGAATCCGATTTCCATCGATTGGGACGAACGCGGCCGTGCCTGGGTGGTGGAGAGTTTTGGTTATCCCAACGACGTGCCTTCCGAGCCCGGCACTGGCCAGGACCGCATCAAGATCCTCGAAGACACCGATGGTGATGGAGCTGCCGACAAGATGACCGTGTTTGCCGAAGGGCTGCGCCATTGCACCACCACCGTCTTCAGTGGAGATGGAGTCATTGCCACCGATGGGCGCGATATCGTTTATCTAACAGACACGAATGGTGATGGGAAATCGGACGAACGCAAGGTGCTCGCCACCGGCCTCAACATCCACGACACCCATGCCTCCACCTCGCAATTCCTCTACGGCCTCGACAACTGGATCCATGCCACCGTCGGCTACAGCGGAGTGGACATGAAAATCAGCGGCAAGCCCGTGAAGTTCGGCTCCGGCGTGTTCCGCTTCACGCCCGACCTCAGCAAACTCGAACTCCTCCAAGCCACCACCAACAACACCTGGGGTCTTGGTTTCACCGAAGAGGGAGATATCACCGGCTCCACCGCCAATAACAATCCCTCGTGGATCATGGCCATTCCCGCCTCGGCATACGAGGGCAGTGGAATCGAACAACTGCGCACCCCGCGCATCGATGCCTCCACTGTTATCTATCCAAATACCCGCGATGTTACCCAGGTGGATCAGATCGATCGCTTCACCGCCGCGGCCGGCCACCAATTTCTAACAGACACCGTGATGCGCGATCTTTTCCCCGGCCGCACCGCCATGGTCTGCGAACCTACCGGTCACATCGTGGCCAGCGGAAAAGTGGATGACCACGGTGCCCTGCTCCGCACCGACCTCCGCGGCAACAACCTGTTCGCCAGCGCCGATGCATGGTCCGCTCCCGTCGCCGCTCGTGTCGGTCCCGATGGTGCGGTGTGGGTGGCGGATTGGTATAACCCGATCGTCCAGCACAATGTGGTGTTCCGTTATTACAATGCCGCCCGCGGTTATGATCAACCCCACAGCCCCTATCACACCGGAGCCAAGGGTCCCGGCAAGGGAAATGCCTATGAAACTCCCCTGCGCGATCGCAAGCATGGCCGCATTTGGCGCATCGTTCCGAAAGACAAACCCGTACGCAAAGAGCCCACGCTCGATCGCAGCAAGCCGCAATCGCTCATCGCTGGATTGTCTTCGCCCTCCCAACTCATCCGCCTCCATGCCCAGCGACTCATCGTCGAGCGCGGCGGCACGGATCTGATTCCCGCACTTGCATCCCTCGTGGCTGGTTCGGCCGCGCCGGATGGCATCGAGTCTCCCCTCACCGCCATCCATGCCATCCACACCCTTGCAGGACTCGGCATCGAAAAGGACCTGATCCGCACCACTCTAACAGACGCGCTGGTTTCCCAACATCCCCTCATCCGCCGCCACGCCATGCAGGCCCTGGGTGCGGATCACCCGTCCGTCATCGCCGCCTTGCCCGGCCTCCTCCTGACATCGGCCAAACAACCGCGCGAGTTGCTCATGGTTCTCACCACCATCGCCCAAGGCCAGCCGAACCAACCTGTCGCTGATGCCTTGTGGAAATGGGTTTCAGGTTCCCAGAAGCCCGATGGAGTTCTGCAACAAGCCGCCCAACTCGCCATGCGCCGCCAATCGATTGCCTTGCTCAGCACCGACCTCAGCGCCATCCCGGCAGGCGAAGTGAAGTTATGGCATGAAAAGGAAATCGTTGAAATCATCCAACGCAGCGCGGCCGGTCCATTGCGCCCGGCACTCACCGCCATCGCGGCCAGCGCTCCGGCCGGTTTGAAATCCCACATCGAAAAAGCCCTCAGTGCCGCCCCCAGCACCCCCGCCGCTCCCGAAGCATTGCCTGCCCATCTTGCCGCCGGGCATGATGCCTACATGAAAGCCTGCATCGAGTGCCACCAGGCCAATGGCCAAGGCGTGCCGGACACTTTCCCGCCGCTCGCCGGCTCCGAATGGGTCACCGGCGACCGCCAACGCATGCTGCGCATCCTGCTTGGCGGACTCGCCGGGCCCATCGAGGTCAAGGGCACCAAGTTCAACGGCGTCATGCCCGGCCACAGCCACATGAAGGACGAAGAAATCGCCGCCATCGCCAGTTATGTCCGCCACGCCTTCGGCAACCTCAAGGAAAACCCCGTCACTCCCGCCGAAGTCAAATCCCTTCGCCCGGAAATCGACAAACGCAAGTTCATGCCCTGGTCACCCCAGGAGCTCGAAGCAGCGGGGAAGTGAAGATAGAAGATTGTGGATAGAAGATATGTGCTTTTCCACTCTCATCCATCACGGATCACACGGCCCATCCCAATCAAGCGCACTTCACGATTCAGAAGTTGAAGAGTGAGGACTTTCCTCCTCTTGCGGTTTTCAACCGTGTGCCCTCTTCAAACAATCCAACAACATCCGGCAATCTGCCAGCGCCCGGTGAGCCACGCCGCTGCGCACCCTCAGGCAATCGGCCACCGCTCCCAAGCCGTAGCCTCGCCGACCGGGTAAAAGACGTTTGAAAACAGGAATCGAGCATTCCAACGCAAACTCATCCTGCCACCCCAGACGTTGTGCCGCCGCATTGAGGAAACTCCGGTCAAACCGCGCATTGTGCGCAAAGGCAAGGCGACCGCAGGAAAAATCATGCACCTGCTTCAACACCTCCGGCAGCTCCTTGCCCTGTGCCCGCAACATCCGGTCATCAATGCCCGTGATCTGCGTGATGTGCCACGGCACCCGACCCCCAATCCGCACCAGACATTGGAACTCTTCCTCGATTTCAAATCCCTCACTCACCCGGATCGCCGCGATTTCCGTGATCTCATGCTGATGCGCCGAGAGCCCGGTGGTCTCGATGTCCAACACGCAAAACGAAGTGCTGCCCAAATGAAGGTCCGTCCGGCTCATGGCGGAGTGTGATTCCCCGCCCTCCGCCGATGCCAGCAGATTTCGCGTAAATCCCTATCGACCATCGAGCTGCCAGCAGTGACCTGGCAGGCTGGAATTTCTTTGCGTGAAACAGGAAGAGATCCACGCCATCTTTCTTCGCGGCGCCTTTGTCGCGACCTGCCATTTTCACCTATCCACCTTGCTCATGAAACCCATCGTTATCGGAATCGGAGAAATCCTCTGGGACTTGCTGCCTGCCGGACCCCGCATGGGCGGTGCACCCGCCAACTTTGCCTGCCATGCCCACGCCCTCGGCGCGGATGCCACGGTCATCAGCCGGGTGGGGGACGATGATGCGGGGGCATTGTTGTTGGAGAATCTGGGTCGGCTTGGAGTTTCCACCGTGGCCATCGATCACGATCCGGATCATCCTACCGGGACGGTGGAGGTGAGCTTGGCGGCTGACGGGCAACCGCAGTTCAGGATCATCGAAGAAGTGGCATGGGATCATTTGAAACTCAGCCCGAAGCTTCTCCATCTTGCATCGCAGGCGGATGCCATTTGCTTCGGCACCTTGGGTCAGCGGTCGGAGGTCTCCGGCCATACGATCCGGCAAATCGTCGCCGCCACTCCGGAAAGCGCCTTGCGGGTCTTTGACGTCAATCTCCGCCAATCTTATTACAATGCGTCCATCCTGCATGATTCCCTCGCACTCGCCAATATCTGCAAGTTGAGCGATGCCGAACTTCCAGCGATCGCAGACATGCTCGGCCTGGAAGGTGATGTCCACACGCAGCTTGATCAACTGGTGCAGCGTTATCAACTGCGCCTCGTGGTCTTCACCCGTGGCGGCGATGGCAGCATTCTAACAGACGGCACCGAATGGGTGGATCATCCCGGTCTGCCCGCCGATGTGAAGGATACCATTGGCGCGGGCGATTCCTTCACTGCTGCCACGACGATGGGCATGCTTCACGGAATGCCTTTGCGAAAAATTTCCGATATCGCCAATCAAGTGGCGGCGTTTGTTTGTTCCCAGCATGGAGCGGTGCCTGAGCTGCCACAAGAACTGCGGGATTGCTTTAGCGTGCGGCACAATTCGCCATGACGGCTCAATCCGCTTCGTTGGTGATCCGCATCAGTTCCCGCTGCAGGGAAATGAAAGCGTCCGCACCGGTGAATTCACCCAGCGATCCGGAATAACCCACGGTGTTTCCGAAGTCGCTTCGTTGGAAATCATCAAAAGCAGCAAGATATAGATCCAATGCGGCGATGGGAGGTTCCACTCCACTGGCATCCTTGGTCAGGGCGATGAAATCGAAATGAGGATCCTGCCCGGTTTGCCATGAATAGATGGTGAAAGGACCTTTGATGTATTGTCCATAAACCCTTGTCTCGTCCTCGCCATCATACTTCGCAAGGCTGACGGTTTGTGAGTCGTTCGAATAACGCCAGGTGCCATTGAGGCTGATTTTTCCATCCACTGTTAGATAGCGCCAGGTGCCGATCGGATCCGTAGTGGAAATGACAGCCACCTTGAGTTGTCCCGCTGTATCCAGCTTGAGCTGGGAAGCAATGCCAGCGCCCACCACGCTGCGGAGAGTGGTGACTTCCGGACCTTCGGTGAGAAAGAATCCATTGCCGAGATCATCGGTGAAATCGATGAGATCGGTGCGTCCGTCGCCATTGGCATCACGGTCCCTTTCATTGGGCACTCCGTCCCCATCGACATCGGCGTCGAGAAGATTGGCCGTTGCATCGCCATCCACATTCCGGTCGGCGGTGTTTCTTTTGCGATCGCCTACCCAGGTTCCCATCATGGGTCCGGACCGTGCGATGCCTCCATCCACATTGCGATCGGCCGCATTGCGGATGCCGTCATTGTCCACGTCGGGGTCGATGTGGTTTGCAATGCCATCGCCGTCGATGTCCTTGCTGGTGGCACTTGCAGGAACGGCAATCCCCAAGGTGGTTGAGGCAAGGAGGATGTTAAAAAAGCGAGTGGTTCTCATAATCTGCTAATGATCGCGCATAAGATATGAAGATGGTCGAAGTGCGCAAGTGACGAAGTTGTAAGATTTCCAAACAAGCTCCCGGATCCCGTTTTCATCACCAGAATCTATCGCCAAGCCATCGCTTCCTTGACCGCCGTGGGCAAGTTCACTGCACCGCTGCCGCCGAGGCGGGTGTCGATTTCTTCCAGCCGCTGGATCAAATCGCGCACTTCATGGCGGTGTGCAGGTCCACCGGCCGCAGCACAAAAGTGAGTGCGGCATCCGAAAGGACGGCCCTCATAAATCCGGCATTTTCCGGAAGTCGGATGTAGAAACGGACAACTTCCATCGGCTGACAGCTCGACGCTTTTTCTCCCGGCCGCTTTCCATGCCCGGGCTGCCACATACGCTTCGCCTCTTGTGAGATAAGGCGTGCGGCCGGTTTGTTTGAAGCGGCAGCAATTGGCGATGCCCGTGCAGTTTCTAACAAGAGGCCGCGTTTCCCACTCGGCATAAATCGCAAGAACCTCACGCGCGGCTTCGGCGTAGTCGATGGACGGCTTCATCCACTGATTCGGTTCAAGGAGCGAGGGCCTTATCGATGGCCGCAGTGACCTCAGGAGAATCGGGCGCTTGTTTCGGCTCGAAGCGGGCGATGGCCTTGCCGTCCTTGCCGATGAGAAACTTGCCGAAGTTCCATTTCACATCACCGGGAAACGCCCCGTCCTTGCCAGTCAGTGCGGCATAGAGTGGATGTTGTTCCTTGCCTCTGACGTGCACCTTGTCCATGAGCGGGAAGCTGATGGGATACTTGGTTTTGCAAAACTCCTGGATCTCATCATTAGTGCCGGGTTCCTGATTTCCGAAATCATTGCAGGGAAAACCGATGACCGTGAAGCCCTTGGCCTCATACTTTTTCTGGAGCGCTTCCAAAGCGGTGTATTGCGGCGTGAGCCCGCATTTGGAGGCGGTGTTGACCACCAGCACGACCTTGCCCTTGTAATCGGCGAGCGAGGTGTCCTTGCCGGTGATGGTCTTGAATGGGATGGCGGAGAGGTCGGCAGCGTGGGCACCGATGAGGGTGGCGGCGAAGAAGAGGAGATGTTTCATCCCTCGAAGCCTATCGCCCGTGAGCCACCGTGCAAGCCGCAAGCGAGCTGCGGATTTCCTTTCCGCAAAAGTGAAAGACGGAACAGCGCGCCGCGTAGCCGCTTAACCATGAGCTACGATGACAAGGCGGCGGTCGATCAATTGCATGCTGTTTACGGAAAACTGAAGGAGGAAATCGGCCAGGTGATCGTTGGCCAGGAGGCGGTGATCGAGCAGGTCTTAATGGCGGTGTTCTGCCGCGGCCATGCCTTGCTGGTTGGCGTCCCGGGCCTTGCGAAGACGATGCTGGTTTCCACGCTGGCACAAGCGCTGGACCTGAGTTTCCGCAGGATCCAGTTCACGCCGGACCTGATGCCGGCGGACATCACCGGCACCGATGTGCTGGAAGTGGACCCAGAAACCGGGCACCGAGGCTTTCGTTTTGTGGATGGCCCCATCTTCACCCACATGCTGCTCGCCGATGAAATCAACCGCACGCCGCCCAAGACCCAGGCCGCCTTGTTGGAAGCGATGCAGGAACGCCACGTCACGGTCGGCCAGCGCACGATGAACCTGCCGAATCCATTCTTCGTGCTCGCCACGCAAAATCCGATCGAGCAGGAAGGCACCTACCCGCTGCCCGAAGCCCAGCTCGACCGCTTCCTCTTCAACATCGTCGTCGATTACCCGAGCGAGGCCGAGGAACGCGAAATCATCCGCCGCGTCACCGGTCCGAGCAGCGCGAAAATCTCGCCCATGATGAGTGCGGTCGATATCATCCAGCTTCAGGAAATCGTCAAACGTGTGCCCGTCGGTGATCACGTCATCGACTTCGCCGCAGCCCTCGCAAGGGCCACGCGACCCAAGGAAAAAGAAGCGCCGGATTTCGTGAAGGACATGGTCGCATGGGGTGCAGGGCCGCGCGCGGGCATCGGCCTGATCTCCGCCGCCAAGGCCCACGCCGTCCTGCGCGGCCGATTCCACGCCACCACCAAGGATGTCGCGGAAGTGGCCACGCCCGTCCTCCGCCACCGCGTCCTCACTACCTTCAACGCGGAGGCGGCTGGAGTCACGAGTGATGAAATCATCCGACGTCTGTTAGATAAACTCGCGCCTCGTGAGGATCTCATGGTCTGACCTGTCAGACCTATCAGACAAGTCCGACTCTTATGTCACAATCTCCCCATCTTCCCGAGTGCATGCGCCTCCTCCCCGAGGAGACGATGGGAGTGATGCGCCGTCTCGACTGGCTCGCACGGCGGCGCATGCAGGGCACTCTCACAGGCAAACACACCAGCCCGGACAAAGGCATCTCCGTCGAGTTTGCCGAGCACCGTCCATACGCCGCAGGTGATGATCCGCGCACGCTCGATTGGCGCGTCATCGCCCGAAGCGACCGCAATGTGGTGCGCCAATACATCGAGGAAACCAACCTCCGCGCCACGCTCGCGGTCGATGTCAGTGGCTCAATGGCCTACACCGGAAACCATGCGGCCTCCCTCGATGGCAAGGCCCTTTCCAAGCTCGAATACTCCAAATACCTCGCCGCGGCATTGGCCTATCTCTTCATCAAACAAGGCGATGCCGCAGGGCTCGTCACCTTCGATCGCAAACCACTCGATTTCCTCCGCGCCGCCAGCAGACCCAGCCAGGTGCGGCGGATTCTGGAAATCCTCGATGCCGCCAAACCCGGCGACGATACCGATGCCGCCGCTGTGCTTCACGACGTGGCCGAGCGCATTCCAAAACGAGGCGTCGTGTTTCTCATCAGCGATTTGTTTGATGATCCGGATCGCATTGTGGAGGCGCTGCATCACTTCGACTTCCGCCAACACGAACTTGTGATCTTCCATGTCATGGCCGAGGAGGAACTCGGGTTTCCCTTTTCCGGATATCAACAATTCCGCGATCTTGAAAAAATCTCACCGACCCTGCGCATCGATCCGCAGGCGGTTCGTGCGGGTTATCTGGAACGCATCGGCAAATTCATCCGCACCATCGAATCCGCCTGTGGAAATCTTCGCGCCGACCACGTGCCGGTGAATACCAAAAACCCACTCCGCCAAACCCTGCTGCGCTACATCGGCCGCCGCATGCACGCCAAACGCGGCCGTTAGAACATGCTTTTTCTCAATCCATGGTTGCTCCCCGCGCTCGCCGGAATTTCGATTCCGGTGATCATCCATCTGGTGCGCAGGCAGGCCGCAAAACCCATCGAATGGGGTGCGATGCGATTTCTCATCGATACGCTATCCGAACGCCGGCGGCGCATGGAGTGGGAGGATTTGTTGTTGATGGCGGCCCGTTGTTTGTTGATCGCGCTGGCCGCACTGGCGGTATCCCGTCCCTTCGTGCCGCCGGACAGCCCAACGCCGTGGTCGTTCGTGATGCCTGCGGTTCTGTTAGGCGTCGGATTGTTCGGTGGATCCTTCGTGCTCGGCACCGCGAGAAAACGGCTGCTCGTCCGTGGCGCGGCCTTGGTGTTGTTGTTCCTCGCGGGTGGCATGGTGATGATGGAACATGTGTTGAATCTCAAGCGCTTCGAAAGCGGTGGCCGCCGCGATGTGGCCTTGATCATCGATGCCTCCACTTCGATGACCCGTTCCTCGGGATCGCGCACTTTGTTTGATGAGGCACTCGATGAAGCCCGCCGCATCGTCAAGGAGTCGCCGCGTGGCACATCGTTTGCCATCATTCTTGGTGGTCCTTCGCCTCAAGCGATTTCCAACACGCCGGTTTCGCATCGCGCCGACGTGCTCGCCCAGCTCGACGGTCTTCAAGCGGTCGGCGGCACCTTCCGTGCCCACGACGCACTTGGCATGGCCACTCTCGTTCTTGCCGAAGGCGAACGTCCGAACAAAGATATCATTCTTCTAACCGATTCCCAACGCCACGGCTGGCGATTCGAGGATGCTGGTGCATGGAAGTCCCTCGAAGACGCATGGAAAACGCTGCCATCAAAACCGCGATTGATGATCCGTGGTTTTCCACAAGCTCCATCCCTGCGCAATGCAGGCATCGCCTCACTTGGCACCACCCGCGAACTCACCGGCACGGATCGGCCCTGTTTGCTGCGCACAGAAATTATCAACACTGGCAACGAAGCCGTCACGCCTGGCGAGGTTCTGATAGAGATTGATGGCAAACAAATTGCCCGCGAGCCACTTGGCATGTTGGTTCCCGGACAAACCCAGTCCATCGAAACCCGCCATCGATTCACCAAGGCAGGTCCTCATGTGGTGACCGCGCGTCTTGCCGGTCGCGATGATATCCCGGGCGATGATCGCGCCGATCACGTGGTGATGGTTCGCAAGGCAGTGCGGGTCGTGTTGGTGGACGGAAACTCGTCCGGCAGCTTTTTTGAACGCGCCGCAGGTCACACAGCGCTCGCTCTCGCCCCTGCCATCTCGTTGATCCGTGGTGGCGAGGCAGGCAAGGATTTCCTCATGGATCCGGTCGTGATTCCCGCGCCAGAGATATCATCGGAGAAACTATCAGATGCCGATGTCGTTATCCTCGCCGACGTATCAAGACTCCCCGCCGCCATCGCCGCCACTCTCGCGGATCGCACCGCCGCCGGAGCGGGTCTCATCGTTTTGGCAGGGCCTCGCGCAGATGCTGCGTTTTACAATGATTGGGATGGTCCGGATGGACCGCTTTTGCCTGTGACGCTCGGCAGCGAGGCCACCGACGAAAAAGGCATATCTCCATCCTCCATCACATTCCGCCACGAGTCGCTCGCATGGGCGGCAGACGAACGCCGCTCGGATCTCGGCAGCGCGCTGATCCGGCGTTGGCGGAAATCCACCTTGTTTGAGGGCGGCGGATCGCTCGCAGCCGCCTTTGCCAATGGCGATCCATTTCTAACAACCCGCGGCTACGGTCGCGGCCGCTGCGTGGTGGCGAGTTGTGCTTTTGATGGGCGATCCGGAAATCTCCCCGCCCGCACCGCCTTCGTGCCGCTCGTTCACGAACTCGTTTCCTGGGCCGCAGGCGGCGGTGTGAATTGGAATCTGGACGGTGGCTGGAGCCCTTCGGTGGTATTGGATTCTCGGTCCTCCGGCGGCCTCGCGGCAAACTATTCGCGCCGCGATGGCAACAAGCAGAAGGGTTTGTTGGATCGCGTGGATTCCACCATCGATTTCAATTGGGAAAACGAAGGACCAACGAATAAACTCCCGCGCGACAACTTCAATGTCACATGGAAGGCGACATTGCTTCCTCAGGTAGATGGCGATTATCTCGTTGATGCCGAAGTGGACGATTCCATCACTGTGAAGATCGATGGCAACAACATCCTCGAAGCAAGCGAACGCGAGGAAAGCAAAGGTGGCCGTATCAAACTCCAGGCAGGCAAACCCGTCAACTTCGAAGCCAACTATCAGGAAGAGGGCGGCCTTGCCTATGTCCGCTTGTTCTGGACACCACCCGGCGGCACACGACATATCATTCCTTCGTCCGTTTTCATTCCAGCGAACGATGAAAACTCGATGAGTTACGAAGCAATCGACCCGCTGGGCCGCACGCGCAAGGTGACAGTCTCCCCGGGAAGACGGGGACGCGAACTGCGTATCGATGGTCCCTCGGTGCCCGGTCTCTATCAGGTGAAGCTTTCGCCAGAACTCCGCGAGTCCATCGCGCCCGGCACGGAGCCACTGCCGGTGGTGGTGCGTGGTGACATCGCGGAAAGCCGGATCGATGTTCTAACCGAAGAGGATTTCACCCAGCTCCGCGCCCGCACCGATGTGATCCTGCCGAAGACCACCGAAGACATCCTCGCCGTCCTGTCAGGCAAGGGATTCGGCCGTGAAATCACCCGCACGGTGGCCATCGCGGCATTGCTTCTACTTTTGTTAGAAACCGCCCTCGCCCGCTGGGTGTCGCGCTCCCGCCGCGCTGGTGACGATTTGCGGGTGGACTTCGGCGATCCCCCACCGGTCGCGATGGAGAAAGGAGGCTGGCGATGAATTCGAAGGCCTGGTGGTTCAGCATCGTGCGGGTTGTTTTGATCGCCGCAGTGTTATGGGGATTGCTCGTCGCGCTTGGCGGCGTGTTGAGGATTGCCCCCGGATGGCCGCCCGGCGCGGTGGCCTGCGGCATTGCATTGGCGGCGGAGTTGTTATTGCTGCTTTATCGATATGAGTCGAGGAGTCTCGGATCACGCCGTAGTCGGCAGTTGATTGCGCTTCGCCTCAGTGCGCTTGCTCTGCTCGCGTGGATCCTCATCGAGCCGACCTTCGTGAGAAAAGTGAAACGCGAACTCGACCGGCAAGTGGCCGTGCTTTGGGACGAGTCCGCATCAATGGAACTGACCGATGAGGGTTCTAACCAACCCCGCGCTAGCATCGCCCGCGAGGTGGTGGAGAAATCCGGCATTCTCAAACAACTCGGTGAGCATGTCCGCATCCGCGAACTGCGTTTTGCCCGCAGCCCGGAAAAAGACGCATCCGACCCCACCAGCGGCTGGAACCAGGCCACCGACATCGCCGCCGCGCTGGATATCGTGCTTGAACAAATCCCGCCGGATGAACTCGCCGGAGCGCTTCTTCTAACCGACGGCCGCCACAACCGCCCGGCACGGGTGGAAGACAGCGCGCGGCGATTCGGCATTCTGGATGCCCCGCTCGGCATTGTCGCCATTGGCAGCCCGGAGCCACCCCGCGATGCGGCGGTGCTTGCCGTGCGCTCGCCGGATGCGATCCACCTTGGTGACCGCATGCGCGTTTCCGCCGATCTCAAGTTCGATGGCTACAAAGGCAAGCAAGCAAAGGTAAAACTCACCCGCGATGGCAAGTTGATCGAGGAAAAGCAAATCACCATCCCGCAAGACCGTCATCGCGAGGAAGTGAAGTTCGTGCATCTTCCCGAAGAAGGCGGCACGGGTGGCTATCAGGTTGGCATCGAGGCTTTGGATGGCGAACGTTTTCCGGATAACAACGATTGGTCATTCGAAACTTCCATCACCGAAGCCCGCACCAATGTTCTGTTAGTCGATTCCTTTCCTCGCTGGGAATTCCGTTATCTCCGCAATCTGTTCTATGGCCGTGACAAGTCGGTGCATCTGCAATGGCTGCTGCTGCATCCCGATGAAGCGGAAGGCCAGACCCAGCCTGACATCGCCGCCTCCGCCACGCGTCCCTTCGGCCAAGCGGCGGCGAACCGGCTTCCGGAAAATGAAAAGGAATGGCGCAAGTTCGATGTCATCATTCTTGGCGATCTGGCACCGGATGCGATCTCGGATGAGACATGGGCCATCATTTCCCGCTGTGTGAACGAACGCGGAGCCCTGTTGATGTTTGTCGCTGGGCCGAACCACATGCCGCATGCCTTGGAATCGACTGCCGCGCGCGAGTTGTTGCCGCTCGATCCGGGTTGGAGCAAGCGCACGCTGTTCGGTGAAGGCACTCAGCCATTCCGATTTTCACTCACCTCCGAAGGCCGCCGCCATGCCGTCACCAGCCATGCTGGAGGCGCGATCGCCAATGAGGAAGTCTGGTCCACCTTTCCCGCGCTTCAATGGCGGCATCCCGTGATAAGTGTGAAGGATGGCGCGGACATTCTTCTAACAGCCACTGATGATTCATCTTCACCCGCAGCCCCCGTTGAACTTGGTGTAGCTCTTGAGGATTTCACGAAACGCCGGGAAAACGAAGCCAAGCGGGCTCTGCTGGTGACCCGCCAGACCGGCAATGGCAAGGTCGCCGCAATTCTAACAGACCGCACCTGGCGTCTCCGTGAAGGCGCAGGCGATGTGCATCATCACCGCTTCTGGGGCAACCTCGTCCGCTGGGGTGCAGGTCCTCTTTTGCGCGCCGGATCGGACAAGGTCGCACTCGGCACCGATCAACTCACTTATACTGCCGATGATTCCATCCAAATCACCGCCCGCCTCCGCGATGCGGAATTGAATCCGGTTTCCGACGCCTCGTTGAAAGCCGAGATTCTCAGCGACGGAAAAATCATCGCCACCGTGCCACTCGCGCCCGTCGAAGGTTCGAATGGTTTGCATGAAGGAATGGCAGACCCGATCCGCAGTCCCGGCATGCACACGGTGCGCATCATTGGCAAACAAGCGGACAGCCTGCTTGCCACCGATGGCAAGAGCGGCATCGAAACCAGCATCCGCATCGTCGGCGCACGCGGCCCGGTCGAGCTTGCCGATACCACGCTCGATCTTCCCTTGCTCGAAGAAGCCGCAACCGCATCCGGCGGCAAGGTGGTTTCTGCAGATGATATCAATTCCCTGCTTCCCCTCTTCCTCACCGAGGCCGCCGACCGTGAGGAGATCCGCGAAACTCCCTTGTGGGACAACGCCTTTGTTTTTGCTGCCCTCGCGCTCGTTCTTACGGCAGAGTGGTGGCTGCGTCGCAGTTCCGGCCTCCCTTGATTCCCACCCGCACCGGCCATGGAAAACCATAACTCCACTCCCATCGCACCCGGCCTCGAACCGATGCTGCGCAAACTCCGCGCCCGCATCCGCGGCGTGATCGCCAGCCGCGGCGCACTCATCACCGCCGTCAGTGCACTCGGTGGATTGTTGGCATTGGTCGCCATCGATTTTGCATTCGCTCCATTGCCCACATTCGTCCGCTGGATCTTACCCACCTTGTGGGTGATTGCGGTGGCAGTCGTTTCCTATATCTGGTGGTGGTCGCCGCTGCGCAAACCGCTGGAACTGGTTCGAGTGGCAAGATGGTTGGAAAACCATCACCCGGAACTCGATGAGCGCATCTCCACCGTGCTTGAAGTTTCCCGCCGTGGAGAAACGGGGATGTCCTCCCAACTCATCGCACAACTCGCGAAAGAAGCCGCCGCCAGCCTCGATGGCATCAACCCGAAGATCGAAGTCAGCACTCGCCGTGCCCGCCAGTGGTTGTGGCCGGCGATGGCCTTGTTGTTGATTTGGGCAAGTTTGTTTGCCCTGTGGCCCGATCCCACCGCTCGTCATGTGGTGCGAGCCTTGGTTCCCACATCCAATCTTGGCAATGCTGCGGGGCGCATCACGGTGACGCCCGGATCGGTGGAGTTGATCGCGGGCGATGCCTTGCAGATTACCGCGACCCATTCCGCAGGCCCTGAGACCAATCTCGAACTCATCGTTTCTCTAACAGACGGGACATCCACGGAGTTTCCCATGCAAACCGGCGACGAAGGATCGATCCATTCCATCGGCCGCGCTGACCGCAGTTTTGAATACGTCGTGCGCTCGGGGCGGGAGACGAGTGATCGTTTCAAGGTCACCATCTGGCCGGAACCACGTTTCAATGATCCACGGGTGAAACTCGAATTTCCCGCCTACACCGGCTGGGCTCCTCGCGAGCAGGCGCTCGGCGATGGCATCAGCGCGATCCAAGGCACCAAGGTTGAACTCCGCTCGAAACTCAACACACCCGTCGAGTCTGCACGGCTTGAAGTTGATGGCGAAACGATTGGCGACACCCAACTCGAACGCGCGGCGGATGGCGGCACACTTACCTCGCGCTGGACGCTCGAAAAGCCCGGCCACAACAGCGCCCGCACCATTCTCAAGCATCGTCTCGGCCGTGAATTCGAAGCTGCAAGTTTCACTATCGAATCGCTTCCCGACACCGCGCCGGAAATCAAATGGCTGAGCGCGATGAAGAAGGAAACGAAGTTGCGCCCGGATGATTTGTTAGAGCTCGGATATGAAGTTACCGACGATGTCGGACTCGCCTCCGTAAAACTTGAAGTCCAAGCCCAGAATGGCGAATCCGGATTTCTAACAACCGATGCGCCGCCAAGAATTGGTCGCGGCGAGCCACCGGTTTGGCGCGGGAAGTTGAATCAACCCGTGGGTGAAATTGCCGAGCGCTGGCCGAAGTCCAAGGTCTTCAAACTCCGCATGCGTGCCGAGGATTCTCGCCCTGTTGATCGATCAGGTCCGGGTGTGGGCACCAGCGATTGGATCGTGATTCGCATCGATCAAGGCGCGCAGTCACTCGCCCGTCAGGAAGTCGATGCCGCCCAATCGGATGCCAAGGAAACCATCGAGGAAGCCCGGCAATTGGTGCAGCAGGCGCGGGAGAAACTGGATCGCCAGCGGAATGAAATCCAGAAGGATGAAGTCCCGGAGTGGGCGGCCAAGGAACTCACCAAAGCCCGCGAACAACTCGCCGAGGCGAAGGAGAAGCTGGAGGAACTCGCCGACCGCATGGAGGAATCCGTGCACGCCGCCAAGGCCGATGATGTGAGAAAAGCCGCTGAAACTATCGAGCAAGCACGCCAGCAAATGGAAGATGCGCCATTGCAGGACACTCCGAAGCAACGCGACGAAACCGCAGCGCTCTCCCGGGAGAATGCAGAGAAGGCGCAGAGGCAATTGGAAAAACTTCGCGAGGAATTGCAACGCAGCGAACCCCAGCTTCAGGACTACGCCCAGCTCAAGGACTACGCGCAGCGCGCCTC
>JALOTR010000181.1 GCA_025457805.1 Akkermansiaceae bacterium
GCCAGGGAATTTTCAACCGCAGATGGACCCAGATTTACGCAGATGAAAGAGGGATGATGCCCGAACCATTGCGAAGGGAACCGAATCGTGCCCTGATCACGAGAATAACTCCGTGGTTTCATCCATTTCCGCGTTCATCTGCGTTCCTCCGCGGTTCATTGGTTCTTTATCGGAGTCCGTGATCCCTGGCTTGATCGCCGTGGTGTGGACCCTGTTTTTCCGGACTTGGCAGAAGCCGCACGAGAGGCATTCTAGCCGCAGCTCACCATGTCCTCTCCACTCCGCCGCACGCCCGTTATCCTGCTGGCAGCCCTCCTCCTCAGCCAGTGCGGCGTGCCCAAGCTCCCCCAATGCGCCTCCGTGCCACGCGCCTCCCGCGCCCCGGCCCCATCTCTGGTCGAGGAAGCCCGGGAAAGCTGGAAAATCCTCGCCGACCCCTCGCGCAAAGGCTCCTGGGACAACGCCACCCTCACCTACAACACCGCCGTCGCGAAGCTATTTGATCAACTCCGCTGCGGACCCGATGGCTGGGACGGCCGCGCCGCCGCCATCGGCACCCGCATCGCCCCGCCCGGCCCTGCGGAAACCCGCCTTGGCGACCTCGATGTCGTTTTCCCCGCCAGCGCCGTCAAAGGCAAGGTCGTCCGCACCAGCCGCGTCACCGAGGGCGTGGGCGTCCCACTCGTGGGCTGGAGGAAAACCTCACCCGTCGGCCAGAAGCGCGATAAATACCTGCTGCCCAACGGCCTCCCCTATAACATCACCGCCACCCTCAACTTCGAGTCCGCCGGCCCGCCCACTTGGAACTTCGCCAAACGCTGGCGCCAGGATGATGTGAAAATCGGCCGCGCCGAACACACGCTCGCAGCCGATTGGACCGCACCGAATTCTTTCTACTGGATGATGTGCGAACTGGACAACCTGAAGATCCAAAACGTCATCCTCCCGGATCGCTTCACCGAGGAAACCGGCCTGTTCTTCATCACCCCCTACGATCCCGACAAGATCCCCGTCGTCTTCGTCCATGGCCTCGTTTCCAGCCCGGATGCCTTCAAGAATGTCATCAATGAAATCGCTCCCGATCCATGGTTCCGCGAGCACTATCAGATCTGGCTCTACAACTATCCCACCGGAAATTCCTGGGCATACAGCAGCATGAAATTCCGCGAAGTCATGCGGGATGCGTTTGCCTATGCCCGGACCAAGGGCCATGACCGCAATCTCAACCGCACCGTCCTCGTCGCCCACTCCATGGGCGGACTCATCTCACGCTCCAGCGTCACCCATCCCGGCACTACCCTTTACGATGAAATTTTCACCAAGCCCATCGATCAACTGAAGGTAAAACCCGAAGCCCGCCAACTCATCAAGGACACCCTGCTCTATCAGCCGTTGAAAGAACCCAGCCGCGTCGTCTTCATGGCCGTCCCCCATCGCGGCAGCCCCATGGCCACCTTTCGAGCTTCCGGTTGGATCTCCAAACTCATCCGCATCCCCAAGACGGTTACCGTGGAACTCCTCGATACCACCGCCATGGTGGTATCGGATATCGCCCAAGGCGACGATCCTTCCGTCCACCTTCCCACCTCCATCAACAGCCTCTCCCCCAAGAACCGCGCCACCATCGGTCTCAACAAACTGCAACTCCCCAAAGATATCACTTTCCACTCCATCATCGGCGATCGCGGGAAATGCAATACTCCCGACAGCAGCGACGGCGTCGTCCCCTACTGGTCCTCCCACGTCAAGCCGGTCGCCTCCGAACTCATCGTCCCCTGCAATCACAGCGTCCCGGACAGCCCCGAAGCCGCCCGCGAACTCGAACGCATCCTTCAACTGCACCTAAAAGGTAAAAACTAATAGGTAAAAACTGAAATGCTGAAATGCTGAGAAG
Organism: Akkermansiaceae bacterium; assembly: GCA_025457805.1. Classification (GTDB taxonomy): domain Bacteria; phylum Verrucomicrobiota; class Verrucomicrobiia; order Verrucomicrobiales; family Akkermansiaceae; genus Luteolibacter. The sequence goes on from JALOTR010000181.1 coordinate 1,895, forward strand.
CTGAAATCATATAATAACTTCTCAGTCCCTCAGCGTTTCGGCATCTCAGCATCTCAGCATCTCAGCATTTACTTCCCCATGTCTCCCGAACAACAACTCGCCCACCTCACCGCCGGTGCCGCCAAGGTGCTTTCTGAAAAAGAGCTGCTGGAAAAACTTCGCGACTCCGCCAAGAACAGCCGCCCCTTGCGCATCAAGCTTGGCGTGGATCCCACCGCGCCGGACATCCACTTCGGGCACACCGTCGCCTTGGAGAAGCTCCGCCAGTTCCAACAACTCGGCCATCAGGCCGTGCTGCTCATTGGCGACTTCACCGCCACCATCGGCGATCCCTCCGGCCGCTCCGCCACCCGCCCTCCGCTCACCCGCGACGACGTTCTTGTCAATGCCGCTACTTATACCGACCAGGCATTCAAAATTCTTGATAAGTCCAAAACCGAGATCGTTTACAACGGCGATTGGTTCCGCAAGATGACTTATGAGGAAATCCTCAAACTCAACTCCCGCGTCACCCTCCAGCAGATGCTCCAGCGCGAGGACTTCCGCAACCGCATCGAGCAAGGCCAGGAAGTGCGCCTTCACGAATTGCAATATCCCATCATGCAAGGCTGGGACTCTGTCGAGATCCGAGCCGATGTCGAACTCGGCGGCACCGATCAACTCTTCAACATCCTCGTCGGTCGCGATCTCCAGAAAGAAGAAGGCCAGCCGCAACAAGTCGTCATGGTCATGCCCTTGCTCGAAGGGCTCGATGGCGTCCGCAAAATGTCGAAGTCTTATGGCAACTACATCGGCGTCAACGACCCGCCGCAGGAAATGTATGGCAAGCTCATGAGTATTTCGGATGAACTCATGGACCGCTACTATCTACTTCTGTTAGGTGAAGCCCGCGATCCCTCCGGTCACCCCATGGATGCCAAGAAGGCCCTCGCGGAAAAACTCACCAGCCGCTACCACGGCGAAGCCGCCGGTCCCGCCGCGCGCGAAGATTGGGACACCCGCTTCTCCAAGAAAGACCTCGCCGCCGCCGAGCTGCCCGAGATCTCCATCGCCACCCTCCCCGCAGACCTCACCGTCCTCTCCATGAGCAGCCACGTCTTCCAAACCGCCTTCGGCCTCGAAAAATCCAACGGCGAGCTCCGCAAACAATTCATCACCAGCGGCTCCGTCCAACTCAACGGCGAAAAACTCACCGACCCCAACGCCCCCGCATCTCCCCAACCCGGAGATGTGCTGAAGCTGTCCAAGAAACACGCGGTGAGGTTCTCGTGAAGGGAAACTTGCTTCGCGAGCCACTTTAGAGCATCTAAGAGCCATGAGAATCAGTGAGATTGAAGTTCTGGACTTGGCTCCCTTTGCAAAGGGAGACGTCAAGTTTCCGTCATCTCCTGAAAGAGGCAATTTCGGAGAAGTCCATGTATTCACTGGCCCCAATGGCACAGGGAAAAGCCGACTCCTAAGCGTGCTGGCTGCGGCAACCAATTGGGGAGCTTTGACTCCATCCGAGAGGTTTCCTGAAGGATTGCTATGCAACGGATGGAAACAAACCGAAGATAAGGATGGATTTTCATTCCTCAATGATCCCTCGACTGGAAAAGATCTGTGTTCTGTAAAACGACCAGATCTAAACTCCCGGATTTTGTCATTTGCCTTTTCGGGATCACTCCTCATCCAGAAGTCAAAAATCGAAATTCTTAAAAACCCGGGTCTCCCGTCCGCAGGGGAAATGATTTCCTTCAATTCATGGATACCCGGAGACATCAATCAGCGGATCGCATATTTGAAAATCCAAGCTGCGATGGAGATGATGAATGGAGATTCATCCAAACTGGGTAGGACCCTTAAAATCGCCCAGCGACTTGAATCAACAATTACCGAGGTCACTGGGCGGCGATTTGCGGTGATTGCCGAAGCATATCCAGAACCCAAACTGATGTTCCAGTGGGGCGATGCGACCATACCGATTGAGGGGCTTCCCTCTGGACTCAACAGCCTTCTGTCGTGGATGTTTGCAGCCGCAACTGTGATGGGACTTGCATTTCCTGAAAGCAATGACCCATTGGCCGAGGAAGCTTTCTTCTTCCTGGATGAACCCGAATCCTACCTGCACCCTGAATGGCAGCGGAAAATCCTGCCCATGGCACAGCGGCTGTTTCCGAACAGCCAGTTTTTCGTGGCGACTCATTCCCCTTTTGTCGTCAGCTCGGTGAACGAGGGCTTCATTTACAAATTGATACCCGATGATGATGGAGTAGTGACCATATCGGAAGCAATTCCGGCATCCAAGGGTGACAGTTACGTCTCCGCCGTCTCGGAGATTCTGGGGATGACAGAATGGTTTGATCCAGAAAGCGAGAAGCTCCTTGCGGAATTTCGTAAGGAACGGGATCAAGCGATGAAAGGAAATGCGGAAGCTGAATCGAAGGTCCGTCGCCTTGCCGATACGATTTCCGTCCGTAGCGACGAGCTTGCCAACATCATCGGAATGGAGATGAGACAGTTTGAGCGATATCTCGCGAAAAACACAGCCCCTGCCGCATCATGAGAAAACAAGAACGGCTGGATGAACCAGCCGCTTTGCGAAATGAGGCCGCGACATGGACGGAGGGCTGGATCAGGCAGCAATCCGAGGGCAAAGCGTGGCGTTGGCCGGTCAGGGACAAACAGCCGCTGAATCAAATCATCCTTCCCACACTCCGGAAACAGACTGCCAGTCACTGCTCATTCTGCGATGGCTTTCCAGTTGCATCCTTGTCCATCGAGACCATTGAGCACTTTTACCCGAAGAGCAGCTTTCCAGAGCGGGCATTCGAATGGAGCAACCTCTTTTACAGCTGCACAAGATGCCAGGCCGCGAAGAAGGAACGTTTCGATTCGAACATCCTCAAACCGGATGAGAGCGATTACGACTTCAGCCGATACTTCATCTGTGACTACACCACCGGCCGGCTCGAACCCAATCCAAGCGCCCCATTGGAAGATCAACAGCGAGCGGAGACCACCATTCTGCACTACAAGTTGAATGATGCCTTCTTGCCCGACGAGCGGAGAAGATGGCTGCAAATTCGGAGTCGCATGGATTCAAACACGGAACTCGACGACTTCGCCTATCGAGATTTTTTAGCGTAGGCCAAGGCCGCTGTGTAGGGCAGTGGAGAGCCCGGCGACGTGCTGAAGCTGTCCAAGAAACACGCGGTGAGGTTCTCGTGAAACCAAACGGAGCGTCGTCATCTTGACGACTGTTTCGAGCCGACATTCTGTCGGCCGATTCGTCAAGCAATCCGGCGGACAGAATGTCCGCTCGAAACAGGGTTCAGAATGAACCCGCTCCTGATGGGGCTTTACGGCATCACTGCGGCGCGGTGAGGGCTTTGCCGTTGTCGCGTGGGCCGAGTTTTTCGAGGAAGGGAACTGCTTTTTCCGCCCATGCGGCGGGCGATGGGAAGTCGGAGGAGGAGGGGCCGAAGGTGCTTTGCAGCATTTCGGTATCGATGATGCCAGGGTTCAGCGCGACGGCGGCAAGGCCTGAGGGAAGCTCCTGCGAGAGCGCCTGGGTGAGTCCTTCCACGCCCCATTTCGTGCAACAATAAGGAGCCACCTCCGGCGAGGTGGAGCGGCCCCATCCGGAGGAGAAATTGACCATGACCCCGCTGCCACGGGCGATCATCGCGGGTAAGAAGGAACGGAGAATAAGGTGGATGCCCTTGAGATTCACATCCACGACGCGGGAAAAATCCTCGGCTGAGACTTCCCAGAGCGGGGCGTTGGGATTGATGACAGCGGCATTGTTGAGAAGAAGATCGGGCGCTCCGGCGGAGTTGAGTATTTCATTGGCCATGGCGGAGACATCTGCCTCGGAAGTGACATCGCATGCACGGATCAGATGGCCGGATTTTTCCCGTTCCAACCCGGTCAACTCGGTCGCCAAGCGTTCAACTGCATCAAGCTTGGTCCCGCAACCGCTGACTCTCCAGCCTCGCGCAGCAAAGGAACGCGCCATGGCCAATCCCAAGCCACGGCTGCAGCCGGTGATCATCACATGTTTTTTCATCCGCGCATTCTAAGCCGATCCCGCGATGGATGCAGCCGGATTTTCGCGGGGAAGGATGCTTCGGAAATCACGGAGCGATCACCCGGATTCTCGCAAACAGGCGCGCGGCGAGATTGCGTGCAACCGTGACAGTAACAGTTTCGGTCGTGCCGTTGTCGGTGATCTGAAGTGTGTCCGGAGCCGGTGCCTGCCACGTGGCGAGCGAAGGATCATCCGTCAACTCGATGACCGAAACAAAGCCGGCCTCTCCCGCGGCTTTCACGCGCACCAGTTGGAATACGATGTTCTGCGCCACCACGTTGCTGGCAAGCGCATTGCCCGGGGTGGATTGGGATGGATCGCTGCCTAACACAAACTCGATCGAATTGGCCAAACCATCATGATCCGGATCGGCGTTCGGA
>JALOTR010000182.1 GCA_025457805.1 Akkermansiaceae bacterium
CCGCTACAGAAAATTCATCAACCCGGTATAGCCAGCGGCGGCGGATCGGGCTATGACGGCGCGGCTCCACCCACGCCACCCGCCCGCCAACCATCGCCCATGTCCGCCAAAGCCACTGGAAAAGTCAGCGCCGCCGTCATGGCCAGCCGTGTCCTCGGCCTCGTGCGGGAAATGATGTTTGCCGGGCTCTTCGGTGGCAGCAAGTGGATGGATTGTTTTTACCTCGCCTTCAAGGTTCCCAACCTGCTGCGCGATCTGTTTGCCGAAGGCGCGCTCTCGCAGGCCTTCGTGACCACATTTTCCAAGAAGCTCAAATCCGAGGGCGAGGCTCCCGCGTGGTCGCTGGCTAACAAAATGATGACGCTGGCCGCCATCTTCATGAGCCTCGTCACAGTGATCGGCATCCTCGCCGCGCCGTGGGTGGTGGAGTTGCTCACCTCGCTTTCGCGCTCCGGCAAGTCGCCGAGGGTTTTCAATCCGGAGGAATTCGCACTCACCGTGACGATGGTGCGAGTGATGTATCCGTTCATCCTCTTGGTCTCGCTCGCGGCCTTGGTGATGGGGATGCTGAATGCGAAAAATGTCTTTGGCATGCCGGCCCTGTCGTCGTGTTTTTTCAATCTCGGCTCGATGATCGGCGGCGCGGCCATCGGTTGGTGGATGGATCCCAACTGGGGACCGCAGAGTTTGGTGGGATTCTCCATCGGCGTGGTCATCGGCGGGTTGGCCCAACTGGTTTGTCAGTTTCCCGCGCTGAGACGTGTGGGTTATCGCTTTGCGGCAGACTTCAAATGGAAGGATCCCGGCGTGCGGCAGATTCTCAAACTGATGGGCCCCGCCGTGATCGCCGCCTCGGTGGTTCAGATCAACGTGGTGGTGAATGCGATGTTTGCCTATGGCGTCGGCGAAGGGGCGGTGAGTTGGCTGAGTTATGCCTTCCGCCTGATGCAACTTCCCATCGGCGTCTTCGGCGTGGCGGTGGCAACGGTGACGCTGCCCGCGCTTTCACGGGCCGCAGTCAATGGCATCGGCGCGGAATTCCGCCCCACGCTCGCCAAGGGCCTGCGGCTGGTGGCCTTTCTGGTGCTGCCATCCACGATCGGCCTGGTGCTGCTTTCCGAACCGATCGTCAGCGTGCTTTACGAACGCGGTGCATTTGATCCTGTGGACCGCATGCAGACGGCTGCCGCGCTCCGTGCTTATGGCTATGGCTTGCTTTTCTATGCCTGGCTCAAGGTCCTGCAACCCGCCTTCTATGCCATCGACAAACGCTGGTTTCCCATGATGGTGAGCATCCTCGCGCTGATCCTCAATCTCGGTTTCAACTGGTTCTTTGTATTCTTCATGCGTTGGGGTCACGAATCTCTCGCGCTTACCACAAGCATCACGGCGACAGTGAATTTCCTGGTTCTATTCGTAGCCATGGTCCGCTTCGCAGGCGATATCGGCACGCTCGATCTCATCCGGACCTTGCTCAAACTCATCGTGGCCGGTGCGCTTATGGGTGGAGTTTGTTTCGCTTCCACCCACTACGTCTTCAAAGATCCCGCCCACCTCTCCATCTGGCTCCGGATCATTGCGTTGGCAGGGACCGTGGGCCTCGCCGCAGCGATCTACTTCGCATCCGCCCGCATGCTCCGCATCACCGAAGCCACGGATGCACTCGACATGATCACCCGCCGCCTGCGGAGGTGAGAAATTGGAGCGCGGAATTCATTCCGCAGCGGCGAACTAAGAGCACGGAAACGCTATCACCTCCCAAACTGATGAATGAGCCAACCGATCAAAAGCACTTGCGGCGTTGAGATGAGGGGCAATGCGAGTGTGGCTTTCCACGAGTGGGTGGTTTCCTTGAGGCTTAGAATCTCCGTATAATCCGTGGCAGCTCCGGCCATCAGGAACACAAACGCATTCCCCGGAGCATGGGCACGGGTGAGCAGATCCGCCGCGATGGGGGATGATCCTTCGGAGCAAACTTCAATGATCGTGGTGGCGAGCAGGGTGAGGAAGAGTCCGGCCATGGTGGGGCCGAAAACTTGTGCAAAGGTGGCCTCCGGCACAAAGGCGCGGATGAGTCCTGTTAGAACAAAGCCGAACAGGATCCAGCGCAGGACCATCTGGGATCCGGACCAACCCTCGCGCAGGAGATTGGCATAATTTCCTCCCCCGGGTTTCAGGGATCGGAACACACCGCGCACCGCGGGTCCCATGCGGTAGTCCGCTGGCAGGTCCACTGCATTCGGGTTGCGAGGGATTTTTCCTGAGTCCACCAAACGATCCGCAACCCAACCGGTGACAAGCGCCACCAGCATGGACAGGGCGATGAAAAGCAGCATCCATTTCCAACCGATCAATGCGGCAAGGATCAAGGTGAGTGATAGCGAGTTCCAGGGGCTGGCGATGAGAAATGCGAGTGTCTGTCCCAAGGAGGCACCGCGTTTGTATAAACTCATGCCCACCATCAGAATGCCATGATTGCACAAATCCAGCGCCACCCCTGCGCCCACCGCGCGGAACAATCCGGTGACACTTCCACCGCGCCCCAGCAAGGCGGCCACCAGTTCCCGCGGAAACCTGCCAATCACCGCGACTGCCACGATCCCTAACAACAAGCCCCACCAGGCCCGCATCATCAGCTCATGGCACGTGTGACCGAACACATGCAGCCATTCCGGCGCTGATGGCACGAAAAAATGAATCATCACTCCGGCGAGGAAGGCCAACAGGGATCCCCACAACAACTTGTCGATCCTGCCTTTCGCGTTTCCACCGCAACAGGAGTCCCCATGTCCTTCACCCTTCGTTTTCGTTTCAGAGCTTGGAACTCCACCACAACAGGACGAGGATTTCCGGGTCGGAAGTTCCGGCGTGCAGCACGAGGCAGGAGTGGATTTGTGGGTTGGAGTTTCTTTCGGATCCTCCATGCCCTTGATGCTCCGCAACGGAGCCAGCCTCATCACGGGGCGCTGCTCGCCCTTCCCTTCATCATCATCGCCCTTCGGCGGTCTGGAGCAGCAATCGGACATTCTGTGCAGACAATCTACCCTCGCTCCCTAGAAAGGGAAACCGCTTCGCAGATTTTTTCCGCACCCCGATATCAAGAGACACAATCCAGATGGGTGTTGAAAACGACGACTAAACTCCGGCCCTGACCTTGCCGTGGCGGCAATCGGAGAAAGCGCTGCCGTCAGGACCCGGTGGTGAAGCGGAAGGCACTGACTCCATAGGCGGGGAGGTCGATTCGGAGAGGGCTGCCGGAGGGAAGAGGGCGGGGTGAGGCGGTGAAGGCATCTTCGGCAATGGAGCCGTTGGGCCAACCTTTGAGGGTGAAACTGGCGGGGTGGTTGGCGGAGTTGATGAGAAAAATGTAACGGCTGTTTTCGTAGGCGATCTCCACGGAGGTCCAACTGGGCGTGGCGACTTGGCGCTTGGCGCTTTCCTGCGGGCTGCTGGTTTCCGGCTCCATGCTGCCGCCGAGTTCGATGGTGCCGGCTGCGGATGATGAGGATGAGGTGATGGTGAAATCCGAGCGCCGCTGGCCAAAGAGGAACACTTGCGAAAGTCCACGGGGACCATTGAGTTCCTTGGCACAGGCGGAATAGGCATCATACCAGATTTGCCAGGTTCTTTTGACTTCACGGCGTTTGAAGAGCGACCAGATGTTCACTCCTTGCGCCCCGCTGGCCATGCCGAGATAGATATCATGTCGCACCCAAGCGGAAATTTCCTTGTCCTCCTCCGGCGGAGGGTCCTGGCAAAGTTCGGGCATCAGCAGGGCGATCGATCCTTTGCGACCGGCGGCCTGGATGGCACCGAGTTCCTGCTCGATGCCCCAGCGGACCCAGGCACGGTCGCGCTTTTTACCGGATGAATTGACATAACTCCCCTTGCCGACGACATCGACATGGCGGGCGATGGGAGTGAGCGAGGCGGCATCGCGGTGATTGGGATTGTAGAGGAAAACCGGACGCTGGAGCGGATCGTTTTCCCGGATGGCGGCAGCGACGGTTTCCAGATAGAGCATTTCATCTGCGCGCCAGGGTCGCAATTCCTCGGGATGGATGGCCCACCAGATGATGTTTTTGCGGGAAACAAGGTCCGCCATTTGTTTGGCCACTTCCGCCCGCAATGCGGGTGGGTCCGGCTTGTATTTCGCGGGATCGCCATCCTTGAAAGTGACACGCGGTCCGACGTGGGCGACCACCGGCCAGCCGTGGGAAGAGCATTTTTCGAGATAAGGCAATTGGTCACCATACACGGGTCCCGCCACGGTGAAACCGGCGGCTAGGTCCCGCGCGGGATCGCCGGAATAGCCCATGAAGGCCATGGTCCTGCCATGCGGGAAAATCCCATCCTCCGGCAAATGCGCCGGAGCGGTGATGCCGGATTGATAGAAACTCCGGGCGTCCTTGGCTTGGGCGAAGGCTTGATTCCCTGTGAGGCAAACAAACGCGAGCGGAAGAAGAATTTTCCTCACGAATATAATTCCGTTAGATATAATTCCGGGATCATCCCCGGATGCTCTTGTCCGGCGGAATAATATCAACCGAGCTTCGGTTCCCAACCCTTGCGATAGATGCGCTTGAGCATGGGTTTCACTTCCGGCAGGCCGCGGGCTTCCATGTTTTTCATGTCCCAATCGATCTTCTTGCCGAGGCGCACGGAGAGATTGCCGGCGAGAACCATCTCGGTAAGCGGTCCTGCGTGATCGACAAAATTGGAGATGGGCTTGGGCCCCTCACCACGGACGGCGCGGCAGAGTTCCTGGGTGGGCCCGCCTTTGACTCGATCGTAAACCGGCTTGATGGACTTGGTTTTTTCGCGCAGCGCTTCGGGATAAACCACGGGAGCTGTGCCGCAATAGGCATCATTCACGAAGATCGTGCCCTCGGTGCCGACGAAGACCTGGCCGAATTCCTTGTTGATTTCGAGATCCGCAGGAATGCCGGGCGGACGGACAAATTCCGGGTCGTTGTTGGGATCGTTCACACCATCCTGCCAGATGACTTTGACGGCGGCGCGTTTTCCTTTGGCCGGGAAGTGATAGACGATGGTCGAGCGCTTGGGCGCGATATTTTCATCGAACTCGGAGACCTTGCTCGACTCCACGATGAAGTCGCCGCCGAGGTCGAGCGCCCAGAAGGCGGAGTTGAAGCTATGGCAACCGATATCTCCGAGTGCGCCGCAACCGTAGTCCCAGAAGCCACGCCATTTGAAGGGATGGATGTCCGCGTTGTAGGGGCGGTCCGTGGCGCAGGTGCCTTGCCAGACGTCCCAATTGATATCAGCGGGCACGGGTTGTTCCGGAAACTTGAGCCCCGGGCCCTGCGGCCAGATCGGGCGGTTGGTCCAATAGTAAACTTCCTTCACGTCGCCAATCAGTCCGGACTCGATCCACTCGCGGAGGATGCGCGTGCCGGCCATGGTGGCACCCTGGTTGCCCATCACGGTGAGCACGTTTTTTTCCTTGGCGAAGTTGGCCAGCGCGCGGGTTTCCCAAAGCGTGTTGCAGAGTGGTTTCTGCACCATCACCGGCTTGCCGTGGCGGATGGCCTCGACGGCGATGGGGAAGTGCATGTGATCCGGCGTGGACACGGTGACCACGTCGATCTGATCGGCGACCTCGGCGAACATCTCGCGGTAGTCGGAAAAGAATCGGGCGTCGGGAAATTTCTCGATGGATCCCTTGGCACGGCCTTTGTCCACATCGCAGAGGAAGGCGATGCGGTTGCCGGAGGCGATTTCCGAGATATCACTACCGCCCTTCCCGCCGCATCCTACGGCTGCGACGTTGAGTTGCTTGAGGGCCTTTTCCTCACCCAGCAGGAGATTGGGGGCAAAGGCTGCCCCGGCGAAGGCGGCGGTGGAGGACTTGAGGAAACGACGGCGGGATGTGGGTTGCATGATGGAATGTAGGGTGAAAGTTATCGGGGCCTGGCGGCCGGAGCGCGGAAAATACTGGGGCCTGACGCGGGATTTATCGTTTCCTCCGCAAGCGCTTGCCGGAAATGCGGGCGGCAATGAGGTTCGGGCAGCGGCCATTGAGGCGGAGCTGTTCGCAGTTGGCCTCGATCTTGAGCGTTTGCCGGAGCGGCTTGAATCCGAGCCGCCGCGTGACGCAGTCGTTGAGCAAATCAATATGCGCATCCTCGAACTCCAGCACCCGGCCGCAATCGATACAGACGAGGTGGTTGTGCGAGGGCTTGTCGTGGAAATTCGGATCGTAGGTGGTTTGATTGTCGCCGAGGTCGATTTCCCGCAGCAGATCCGCCTCCACCATCAGGCCCAGCGTGCGGTAAACCGTGGCCCGCGAGATGTCCGCGCTG